>CANBQX010000009.1 GCA_947371775.1 Comamonadaceae bacterium | reverse complement strand
AGGCGGCTGCCAGGTGCGGCGGTGGCGGGAGAAGTCATCCGCAGATTATCGGCGCAGGGTAGCCCTGATAATCCAACCCATGGTTTTACGCTGGCTTGTGATGCTTGCAATGTGCTGCGGCACTGCGCAAGCGTGGGCGCAAATTCCCGCACCGGTAGAAGCTGAACTGGCCCGCGCCAAAGTGCCGCGCGAGGCCGTGGCCCTGCTGGTCGTGGACGCACAAAACCCCACCGCCCCACCCCGCCTGAGCCACCGCACGGGCGCGCCCATGCAAGCGGCATCGGTCATCAAGCTGGTGACCACCTTTGCGGGTTTGGAACTGCTGGGGCCTGCCTACACCTGGAGCACGCCGGTCTATGTGGACGGCAGCGTGCAAGCCGGAGTGCTGCGCGGCACGATTTACATCCAAGGCCAGGGCGACCCCAAGCTGGTGCTGGAGCGGCTGTGGCTTTTGCTGCGCCGGGTGCAGGGCTTGGGCATTCACACGGTGCAGGGCGACATCGTGCTGGACCGCAGTGCTTTTGCGCTGGAGGGCACCGACCCCGCTGCCTTTGACGGCGAGCCGCTGCGCCCCTACAACGCCACGCCCGATGCGCTGCTGATCAACTACAAATCGGTGCTCATGGCCTTCACCCCGGACCGCCAGCGCCGTGTGGCCCAGGTGCAGTTCGACCCGCCGCTGTGGGGCGTGCAAATGCAAACCACCGTGCCGCTGTCTGAGGCGCCCTGTGGCGACTACCGGGGCGCTTTGAAAGCCGTCTTCACCGACCTCAACCGCATTCGCTTCAACGGCAGCTACCCCGCCGACTGTGGCGAAAAGGCCTGGCCTGTGGCCTATGTGGACCCTGAGAGCTATGCGCCGCGCGCGGTGCAAGGGCTTTGGAACAGCATGGGGGGCAAGCTGGAGGGCACGGTGCGCTACGGCACGGTGCCCGCCGCCTTGTTGGCCGGTGCGCCCACGCTGGAGCTGCGCTCGCCGCCTTTGGCCGAAGTGATTCGCGACATCAACAAGTACAGCAACAACGTCATGGCCCAGCAGTTGTTTTTGACGCTGGGACGTGAGGGTAAGGGCGATGTGGCCACGCTGGCCAGTGCCCGCGCCGTGGTGGAGCGCTGGTGGCAGTCGCGCATCAGCAGCAGCAGCGAGCCGCTGGACTTGGACAAAGGCTCGGGCCTGTCGCGCCAGGAACGCATCAGCGCCCGCGCCCTGGGGCAGCTGCTGCAAGCCGCTTATCGCTCCCCGCTCATGCCCGAGTTGATCGCCTCGCTGCCTCTGAGCGGCGTGGATGGCACCCTTAAACGCGCCAAAGTCGCCAGCCCCGGCAGCGCCCACCTCAAGACCGGAAGCCTCAACGGCGTGTCCGCCATTGCCGGCTATGTGGATGGCGCCAGCGGCAAGCGCTACGCGCTGGTCGCCCTTATCAACCACCCCAACGCCGCATCCGCCCGCGCCGCTTTTGACGCGCTGGTGGACTGGACTGCCCAAGATACTGAGGATCGTTAATGCAAACAGCCGATTGGATAGGCACCGTCGCCGCCGTCCTGACCACCGCCAGCTTTGTGCCGCAAGTGCTGCACACCCTTCGCACCAAAGACGTGAGCGGGATATCACTTTCCATGTACAGCGTGTTCGTCGTCGGCGTGAGCCTGTGGCTGGTTTACGGCCTGATGCTGGACGCGTGGCCCATCGTGATCGCTAATGCTATTACCGTCACATTGGCGGCTTGTATCTTGGCGATGAAGGTGCGCTACCGCTGATGTCGCGCAGCGGACATTCGCGGCGGGTATACCCCGATGCTCCCTGGGCCAAATCTGAATAAATTGTTTTCGTTCACTTCGCTGAAGTGAGGGTTTGCAATTTCATTCAATTCCTTTTTAAAGGGGCAGGCGCCATGCAATGGTTCAAATTAGGGGCGATCACACTGGGAGCCGTGATGCTCGCGGCATGCGGTGGTGGCGCAGGCGGTAGTTTAGGCGGCCAAAACAACAACCCTGGCCGCGGCGACTTAATGCAAACCCCGGTTCCACGCATCGCGAGCGTGTCAGCTACCGAATTCACGCACATGCTGAACGCCGATGCCGCGGGGCAGCAATTGTTGCAAGTCACTGGCAACCCAGTCTGTGGCGTGGATGTCAATTACATCAAGTACGGCACCGTGGGCGGCGCGGACGAGCGAACCAACGCCTCCGGCGTGGTAATGGTGCCCACCGGCACCGCAGACGCGTGCAAAGGACCGCGGCCCATCGTGTTGTACGCGCATGGCACGGTGATCGAGAAACGGTACAACCTGGCGGATTGGACCGACCGCACCAACCCTGCATTCTCTGAGTCCACCTTGCTGGCCGCCATGTACGCCGCACAGGGCTATATTGTGGTGGCGCCCAACTACGCAGGTTACGACAGTTCGTCATTGGGATACCACCCCTTCCTGAATGCCGACCAGCAGTCCAAAGAAATGATCGACAGCTTGAATGCGGCCAAGAGTGCCCTGTCCACGCTGATGTCACCGACCCGGGCGAGCGATCGGCTGTTCATTACCGGCTATTCGCAAGGCGGACACGTCGCCATGGCCACTCACCGCGCAATGGAGGCACTTCAGCCTCCGATCCATGTGACGGCGTCTGCTCCCATGTCAGGCCCATACGCTTTAGCAGCGCAGTCGGATGCCACCTTTTATGGCATGGTGAACGCTGGAGGAACCGTGTTTTCTCCGATGATCTTCACCAGTTACCAAAAGGCCTATGGGAATATCTATAACACTCCGTCAGATATCTACAACAGCGTCTATGCCACGGGCATTGAGAGCCTGCTGCCTGGTACCTACAACTGGACGACCCTGTTCACCAGCGGCAAGTTGCCCCAGGCGGCTCTATTCAACAGCGATGTAGGGGCGCTACCCCCGCCGCCCTCGGGCTTTGAGTTCGGGTTTGGCACCAGCTACTTGTTCAATAATTCGGCGCGTGCGGCCTATTTGTATGACGCACAGGCAAATCCGGACGGAGCGTTTCCGAGCGGCACAGGTACGGCGGGCAGCACTTTTGGTCAAAACTTAGGAGGTCGCATGCGCCAAGCGGCCGCACGCAACGACCTGCGTGACTGGACACCAAGAGCACCGGTCTTGCTGTGTGCCGGCCATGCAGATCCCACCGTCTTTTACCTGCTCAATACCGCAGTCATGAGCGCGCGTTGGAATGGGCTCGGACCGTTGGTCACGACACTGGATGTGGACTCAGAGCCCCCTCTAAATGATCCATTTGCCAACGTCAAAAATGGATTTGCCTATGCGAAAGCACATGCGGGGGACGCCACTGCCGTCGCTGTAGCCTACCACGGCACTCTGGTTCCACCGTTCTGCAACGCAGCGGCGCGCGGCTTCTTCTCATCCATCCCGCAATAAATCACGAGTGACGCATATGAAACACCCTATCCGAACCCTCGTTATGGCTGCCGTTTGTGCCATCACCGCCAGCGCACCCGCCTTTGCACAATCGACCACCATCAAAGCAGGCTGGGCGAATATTGACCCCAACTCCAGCGCCTCCTCGATTTCTGGGCCTTTCACGCCAGTGGATGCACTAAGCCTGGCGGTGAAGTCGCAATCAACTGCGTTCTTTAGCATTTCGCAGGAAATCAACACGGACTGGGACGTGGAACTGGCGCTGGGCTTTCCTCCCACCCATGACGTGACAGTGGTGGTCAAAGATTCACAGGCGGTGACACCCAACGTCAACGCGGTGAACGGCCAAGTCGCAGCGACCGTGCGCCAGGTGGCTCCGACCTTGTTCGCCAATTACTGGCTGATGCCCAAAGAAAGCAAGATTCGCCCGTTTGTTGGCCTGGGCCTGAACTACACCGTTTTTGACAATGCCACGTCCACTGCGGTGAACAACATGGTCAACGGAGGTCCGACCACCATCAAGCAATCAGACTCTTTTGGGCTGGCGCTTCAGCTAGGTGCCAAGATGCAGCTCACGGGCCCGTGGTCCCTGAACGCAGCGTGGTCAACGGCGCAGGTCAAGACCAAGATGACCAGCAACACGCTGGGCATTGAACGCACGGCAGACATCAGCTTTCAGCCCTCGGTGTTCATCTTATCGGTCGGCTATACCTTCTAAGCCTTGCTTAGGCGCCGCAGCACTTCTTGAATTTCTTGCCGCTGCCGCAGGTGCACGAGTCGTTGCGACCCGGCCCTTCAGTCTTGCGCACGGTCTCGACCCGCGGGCCGATGCTGCGCCAAATATCAAACAAATCGTGCACCGCCCACACGGCGTCGGCAAAGGAGTCGACACGGGCCTGGCTCATGCTGGGCGGCGCGTCGTCGCTGAAGGGGGAAACCTCCAGGGCACCGCTATCGTCTTCGGTCAGCGCCACCATGGCTTGCAGGGCAGCGTCCAGCGCGTTGGCCATTTTTTTGTCACGCGGCGCAGCCCATTCTTCGGGCCAGTTTTCCACCGCAAACATAAAGCCCAGCGCCCACACCTGGCCAAAGGACGGAATGGCATCGTCGCCCAGTTCAGCGCGCTCCGCCTGGGGCAGCGCGGCAATCGCACCGCGCACGTCCATCACCTCGGGCTGGTAGGCCGTTTCTTCGTCCAAAGACTGAGTGTCTTTAGCCAAGGCGGTGGCAATCTCTGCCCAGCGGGCGTTCCAAATCTCCATGAAGCGCGCGCGCTGTGCGTCGTCGGCAAAACGGCCTTCGAACTCCACGGCAGCGTCTGGCGCTTCGTCTGCCGGGGCCACGCCCAGCAAGATTTCGAGGTATTCATCGGCAGGAATCGCGCGGCGGCAGCACACCAACGCGGCGAGCACCCCTTCACAAAACTCCCATTGCGGCGTCTCGTCGTTGCGGGTGCGCAAGTCGTCAAGAATGGCGTCGATCTCGTCGAACATGTCAGGCGTGACGAAGCCGCCCTGAGTCACTGGGGTTTGGGTCATGAAAAGAACGGAAGTTAGTTGGATGTCTTGCGGGCCTGCCAAGCGCGCAGCTCGCCCACAAAACCTTTGCGAAACGCCACCACGCAGACGACAAAAATGCCGCCGATGATGACGTTGATCCAGGAACCCACTTGGTCCGCCAGAAAGTTTTGCAATCCAATGATGGTGAAGGCGCCCACCACGGGGCCGGCAAAGGTGCCCATGCCGCCTAGCAGTGTCATCAACACTACTTCACCCGACAGCGACCAGTGCGCGTCCGACAAAGTGGCAAAGCCCAGCACCAGGCACTTCATGGCGCCACCCAAGCCCGCCAGGGCCGTGGACATGACAAAGGCCAGCAATTTGTAGCGATCCACGTCGTAGCCCAAGGAAATGGCGCGCGGCTCGTTCTCGCGAATGGCTTTGAGAACCTGGCCGTAAGGCGAGTGCACGATGCGAATAATGGCCAGAAACACCGCCACAAACACCGCCAGCACCACGTAGTACAGCACCCGGTCATCGGCCAGGGGCAGGAAACCAAACAACACACCGCGAGGCACGCCTTGCAAGCCGTCCTCACCCCCGGTGAAAGGCGCCTGCAAAAACACAAAGTAAATCATCTGCGCCATGGCCAGCGTAACCATCGCAAAGTAAATGCCCTGGCGGCGGATGGCGATCAAGCCCACCACCAAGCCGCAAGCCGCGGCCACCCCGGTGCCAGCCAGCACACCTATCTCGGGCGACCAGCCTTGGCTGCGCACCAGCCAGCCTGTCGCGTAGGCGGCTGCGCCGAAATACGCCGCATGGCCGAAGGAGAGCAAACCGGTATAGCCCAGCAGCAAATTGAAGGCGCAGGCAAAGATCGCGTAGCACAAGGCCTTCATCATGAAGACCGGATACAACCCAATGAAGGGCGCTGCGAGCAGCACGGCCAGGCCGATCCAAAGTGCAATATGGCTGCGTCGCGTAAGTGTGGTCGCCGCGTTCATTACTTTTCCTTGCCAAACAGGCCGACCGGGCGAACCATCAACACCAAGGCCATGATCACAAACACCACGATGCTGGACGCCTCGGGATAAAACACCTTGGTCAAACCTTCGATCAAGCCCAGCGCCAGACCGGTCAGGATGGAGCCCAAAATGGAGCCCATGCCGCCAATCACCACCACGGCAAACACAATGATGATGAGGTTGCTGCCCATCAACGGCGATATTTGAATCACGGGTGCCGCCAGCACACCGGCGATGGCCGCCAAGCCGGCGCCCGCGCCATAGGTGAGCATGACCATGACGGGCACGTTGATGCCAAAGGCCTGTACCAGTGCCGGGTTCTCGGTGCCCGCGCGCAAGTAGCTGCCCAGGCGGGTGCGCTCAATCACGAACCAGGTGCCCAGGCACACGACCAAGGACGCAAACACCACAAACGCGCGGTAATTCGGCAGCACCATAAAGCCCAGATTGGTCGCCCCCTGAAGAAGCTCTGGTACCGGATACGACTGCCCCGAAACCCCGAACTGGTCGCGAAACACGCCCTCCGCAATCAAAGCCAGACCGAAGGTAAGCAAAAGGCCATAGATCGGGTCGATCTTGTACAGGTGCTTGAGCAAGGTGCGCTCAATCACGACCCCCACGCTCCCCACCACCAACGGAGCGATCAAAAGCGCGTACCAAAAGCCGATGCCAAAGGTGTCTAGCAGCACAAATGCCACATAAGCACCCATCATGTACAGCGCACCATGGGCGAAATTGACAATGCCCAGCAAGCCAAAAATCACGGCCAGTCCCAGGCTGAGCATGGCGTAAAACGAGCCATTGACCAGACCGAGCAAAAGCTGGCCTAGAAAGGCCTGGATGGGAATGCCAAAAACGTCCATGGGGTCAGGTTTCTCTTATTTCCACAAAGCGCACTTGGATTCGGCTTTGGTCGTGAACGCGTCTTCACCCTTGGTGGTGGAGATCAGCTTGTAGTAATCCCAAGGCGTGTTGGACTCGGCCTGGGTTTTCACTTGCATCAGGAACATGTCGTGAACCATGCGGCCGTCGGGGCGCACATAGCCACCCTTGGCGTACATGTCGTTGACCTTGAGCTTGTGCACTTGTTCCATCACCTTGTCGCCATCGTCGGTCGCGGCAGCTTTGACGGCGGCCAGGTAGAACTGGGTCACCGAGTAATCAGCGGCTTGCACGCTGGAAGGCATGCGCTTGAATTTTTCGAAGAAGCGCTTGCTCCAGGCGCGCGACTCGGGCGACTGGTTCCAGTACCAGCTGTCGGTCAGGTACATGCCTTGGGTTGCGGGCAGGCCCAGTGCGTGCACATCGTTAATGAACATCAGCAGACCGGCCAGCTTCATGGTCTTGGTCACACCGAATTCGTTGGCCGCTTTGACCGCGTTGATCGTGTCGCCACCCGCATTGGCCAGGCCCAGAATCTGCGCTTTGCTGGACTGCGCTTGCAGCATGAAGGATGAGAAATCGCTGGCCGACAAGGGATGACGCACCGAACCGACCACGGTGCCGCCAGCGGCTTTCACCACGTTGCTGGCATCGGTTTGCAAAGCGGTGCCGAAGGCGTAATCCGCGGTCAAAAAGTACCAGCTCTTACCACCCGACTTGACCACGGCAGGTCCAGTGCCCTTGGCCAGGGCCACGGTGTCGTAGGCGTAGTGGGTGGTGTAGGGCGAGCACTGTTCGTTGGTCAGTGCCGAGGTGCCTGCACCCACGGGGAAGAAGGGCTTCTTCTTTTCCAAAGCGACTTTGGCCATGGCCAGGCTGGTACCGGAACTGGTGCCACCGATCAGCATGTCCAAGCCTTGCTGGTCAAACCACTCACGGGCCTTGGCAGCGGCCACGTCGGCCTTGTTCTGGTGGTCAGCCACCAGGAGTTCAATCTTCTTGCCCGCGACGGCACCACCCAAATCAGCGATGGCCATGCGAATCGCTTCGGCACCGGCGGGGCCGTCGATGTCGGCATACAAGCCCGACATGTCGGTGATAAAGCCAATGCGGATCACGTCACCCGAAATCTGGGCGTGGGCAGCACCCGCGCCCAAGAGGGTGGCGGTGGTCAGGGCACAAGCGGCGGCGATGGTTTTCAGTTTCATGTCGGTCTCCAGGTGGTAAGAAAAAATACGTTCAAAGAAAGCGTCAGGGGCGCTTACACGCCCAAATACTCGTGCAGGTTGGCCATGCGCGAGGGCAGCTCGGCCTGGGTGAACTCCTGGATCACGGTGCCGTGCTCCATCACCAAAAAGCGGTCCGCCAAGGGTGCGGCAAACACAAAGTTTTGCTCCACCATGACGATGGTGTAGCCCTGCTTGCGCAAGGACACCACCATTTCAGCGAGTTTTTGCACGATCACGGGGGCCAGACCCTCTGAGATTTCATCCAGAAACAAGAGCTTGGCGCCGGTGCGCAAAATACGCGCGACCGCCAGCATTTGCTGCTCGCCGCCCGACAAGCGGGTGCCCTGGCTCTGCGCGCGTGAGGCGAGGTTGGGAAACATTTCGTAAATCTGCTGCACCGACATGCCGCCGGGGGCCAGCGTGGGTGGCAGCAGCAGGTTTTCTTCGGCGGAGAGCGAAGAAAAAATACCGCGCTCTTCCGGGCAATAGCCCACACCCAAGCGTGCAATCTGGTGGGTGGGCATGTCAATCGTCTCGCGGCCATGCAGCTTGATCGAGCCCTTGCGGCTGCCGATCAGCCCCATGATGGCGCGCAGCGTGCTGGTGCGGCCCGCGCCATTGCGCCCCAGCAAGGTGACCACTTCGCCTTCGTTGACCGTCAGATCCACGCCGTGCAGCACATGTGACTCGCCATACCAGCCGTGCAGGCCTTTGATCTCTAACACCGGTGTGCCTGCCATCAGTGCGCTCCTTGCAAAGTGGTGCTGGCGCTGCCCATGTAGGCCTCAATCACCGCCGGGTTTTGCGAGACCTCGGCATACGGCCCTTCGGCCAGCACGGCACCGCGCTGCAGCACGGTGATGGTGTCGGCAATGCTGGAGACCACGCTCATGTTGTGTTCCACCATCAGCACAGTACGCTGGGCGGCCACTTTTTTGATCAGCTGGCGGATGCGATCCACGTCTTCCAGCCCCATGCCCTGCGTCGGCTCGTCCAGCAGCATGAGCTGCGGGTCCATGGCCAGTGTGGTGGCAATTTCTAAGGCGCGCTTGCGCCCGTAGCTCAGCTCCACGGCGGGAATGGCGGCATAGGCCTCCAGGTCCACTTCCCGCAGCAGCTCATGGGCGCGGGGGTGCAGTTGCTCGAGCACGCGCTCCGAGCGCCAAAACTGGAATGAGGTGTTCATTTGCCGCTGCTGCAGCGCAATGCACACGTTTTCCAGCACCGTGAGGTGGGGAAATACCGATGAAATTTGAAACGAGCGGATCACACCCTGGCGCGCAATGGCCACGGGCGAGAGCGCGGTGATGTCCCGCCCCTCCAACAGAATCTGGCCCGAGGTGGGCGTCAAAAACTTGGTGAGCAGGTTGAAACAAGTCGTCTTGCCGGCACCGTTGGGGCCAATCAAGGCGTGAATGCTGCCCCGGCGCACCCGCAAATCGACATGGTCGACCGCGACAAAGCCTTTGAACTCTTTGCTCAGTTGCCGGGTTTCCAGAATGTAGTCTTGGCTCATGCGTACAGCGAAAGGGTCGGAGGTGTCCTCGGACAGACCGTCCGACAAGGTGCCTCATTATGGACGCCCGCGCACCTCTCCCTGGAGGCGCAAAAACCTGGGGTTTACCCTTGTCGCCGCACAACGATACCGCTAGTTGCGCAGCATCGCCAACAACCCCGCCGTCGACCCGTCCAGGCCCTGGGTGTCGCCCGAGGCCAGGCGCGGGGCAATGTCTTTGGCCAGCACTTTGCCTAGCTCCACGCCCCACTGGTCAAAGCTGTTGATGCCCCACAACGCGCCGCTCACAAACACCCGGTGTTCTTGCAGCGCGATCAAAGCGCCCAGGGATGCAGGCGTCAGCTCATCGAGCAGCAAGAAGCTGCTGGGGCGGTTGCCCGGGAAGTGCTTGTGGCCGCCCGCGTCGGCCTTGCCCACCATCAGGGCCTGGGCTTGGGCCAGCACATTGGCCAACAAAAGCGGGTGGTGCGCGTCCAGGCTGTGGCGCGCTTTTTTGACGGCGACAAACTCCACCGGCACCACGTCCGTGCCCTGGTGCAGCATCTGAAAATAGGCATGCTGGCCGTTGGTCCCCGGCTCGCCCCAGAGCACTGGGGAGGTACCAAAAGGCAGCGCCGCGCCCGTGGCATCCACACGCTTGCCGTTGCTTTCCATTTCCAGCTGCTGCAAATAGGCCGGCAGTCGGCGCAGGGCGCTGTGGTAGGGCGCGATAGAGCGGCTGGTAAAGCCGTGGAAGTTGCGGTACCACAGGTCCAACAGACCCAGGCGCACCGGCAAATTTGTCTCGAGAGGCGCGGTGCGAAAGTGCTGGTCCATGGCGTGCGCGCCTGCCAAAAATTCGCGAAAACCTGCAGCCCCGATAGCGATCGCCAAAGGCAGACCGATGGCCGACCACAGCGAATAGCGCCCGCCCACCCAGTCCCAAAAGCCAAAGGTGGTGGTGATGCCAAAGTCGTTGGCCGCCGCCACATTGGTGGTGAGCGCAGCAAAGTGGCGCGCAATGTTCGCCCCGCCATTTGACTCAAACCAGCGCTTGGCAGACTGCGCGTTGGTCATGGTCTCGATGGTGGTGAAAGTTTTGCTGGCGACCAAAAACAGGGTGCTGCTGGGCTGGAGCTGCGCCAGCGTGGCAGCCAATTCATGGCCGTCCACGTTACTGACGAAATGCAGGCGCTTGCCCGAGGTGGCAAAGGCGTCCAGCGCCAGCACCGCCATTTGCGGCCCGAGGTCGGAGCCGCCAATGCCGATGTTGACGATGTCGGTGATCGCCGCATCTGAGCGCACGGTTTCGGCGTAGGCCAGCATGGCGTCTAGCGTGCTGTGCACCTGGGCCAAGGCCTGGGCTTCGTCGGCGCTGGCTGTGGTCGCATGGGCCGGGGCGCGCAGCAGGGTGTGCCAGACCGCACGCTGCTCGGTGTTGTTGATGGGCACACCGGCAAACATGGCGTCGCGGTGCGACAGCAAACCCGACTCGCGCGCGAGCTCAAACAGAAGTTCTTGGGTAGCGGCGTCGATCCGGTTCTTGGACAGGTCGGCAAACACCAGGGGCGCAGCTTGGCTGAACTGGGCAAAACGCTGGCCATCGTTGGCAAAGGCCTCGCGCAGGTCGAAGTCTTTGCCCGTGGCCTGGTAGGCGGCTTGCAGTTGCGCCCAGGCGGGCGTGCGGTCACAGCGGGTGCGGCTCATCATGCGGCGAGCAAGAGATGCTCAAGTTTGACGGCGTCCACACAGAAGGCGCGAATGCCCTCAGCCAGTTTTTCGGTGGCCATGGCATCTTCGTTGAGCGCAAAACGGAAGCTTTTCTCGTCGAAATGCACGGTGGGAATGTCCATTTTCTGGGCGGCTTTGGCGCTCAGACCTGCCGCCAGCGGCGCGTCTGCCGCCGCGAGCAGCGCCAGCAAATCGGGGCTGATGGTCAGCAAATCACAGCCTGCCAAGGCCGTGATCTGGCCTACATTGCGAAAGCTCGCGCCCATCACCTCGGTGGCGATGCCGTGCTTTTTGTAATAGTGGTAAATCTGCGCGACCGACTGCACGCCGGGGTCCTTGGCGTCCGCGTGGTCCGCCTCCACCCAGGCGGCACCGGCCGACTTTTTGTACCAGTCGTAAATACGGCCAACAAAGGGCGAGATCAGTTGCACCTTGGCCTGGCCGCAGGCCACCGCCTGGCAGAACGAGAACAACAGCGTCAGGTTGGTGTGAATGCCGAGCTGCTCCAGGCGGGCTGCGGCCTGAATGCCCTCCCAGGTCGCGGCAACCTTGATCAGCACGCGCTCTTTGGCAATACCCTGCGCCTGGTACAGGGCGATCAGGCGCTGCCCGCGCGCCACCGTGGCTTCGGTGTCAAAGCTCAAACGTGCGTCCACCTCGGTGGACACGCGCCCGGGGATGATGGACAAGATCTCGCAACCAAAACGCACCAGCAGGTGGTCCATCACCACATCGAGTGGCTGGCCGCGGTGCTGGGCCACAGTGGCCGCGAGCAGGGGCGCGTAGTCGGGCTTTTGCACCGCCTTGAGGATCAACGAAGGGTTGGTGGTGGCGTCCTGGGGCTTGAAGGCGTCAAGCTGTTTGAAGTCGCCGGTGTCGGCCACGACCGTGGTGTATTGCTTGAGCGCGTCGAGTTGGTTCATAGAATTTTTCCAGGTCAAGAGGATCAATAAGGCCTTCGAGAGGCCAGAGACTTGAATTATCGGTGAAACAAAGTTACATTAGCAACAGCGATTTCATGTAACTTATCAACAATCACCCCCTCACCTTTTCGGACTTGTATGAGCTTTGATCTTGTTTTGTTTGGCGGCACCGGCGACTTGGTGTGGCGCAAATTGATGCCAGCGCTGTTCCAGGCCTTTCGCCATGGCACCTTGCCCGAGGGTGGACGCATCATCGGGGTCGGGCGTGACAGTCTGTCGCATGAACAGTACCGCGCGCTGATCCAGTCGCGCTTTGACAAGGTCGATCTGGCCAAGCGCCCCAGCGCGCAAGAGTTTGAGCGCTTTGCTGCGCTGCTGGAGTTTGTGCGCATGGACTTGTCCAAGCCCGCCGACTACGCAGGCCTGGCCAGCTGCCTGGCCGAGCGCAAGGCCGACACGGTGGTGATGTACGTGGCCACGGCCCCGTCTTTGTTTACGACCGTCTGCGAACAACTCGCAGCTGCGGGGCTCAACACCCCGCAAACCCGGGTGGTGCTGGAAAAACCCCTGGGCCACGACCTGGCCTCCAACCGCGCAATCAACCAGACGGTGCGGCGCTTCTTTGAAGAAAAGCAGGTCTTTCGCATTGACCACTACCTGGGCAAACCGGCGGTGCAAAACCTGTTTGCGCTGCGCTTTGGCAATGCCTTGTTCGAGCCCCTGTGGCGGCGCGAGCACATTGCCAACATCCAAATCACGATCGCCGAAGACCTGGGCGTAGAAAGCCGTGGCGGCTTTTACGAGACCACCGGTGCCCTGCGCGACATGGTGCAAAACCACGCACTGCAACTGCTGTGCGCCATTGGCATGGAGCCGCCCATCAACGCCCATGCGGATGCGATTCGTGACGAAAAACTCAAGGTGCTGCGCTCACTGAAACCCTGGACCAGCGAAACCTTGGTGAGTGATGTGGTGCGTGGCCAGTACGCCAGCGGCACCAGTGGCGGCCAGCCTGTGCCCGCCTACCGCGACGAGACCGGCGTCAGCCCCCAGAGCAACACCGAGACCTTTGTGGCGCTGCGCACCGAGATCGCCAACTGGCGCTGGGCCGGTGTGCCCTTCTACATTCGCACCGGCAAGCGCCTGGCCGGACGCGACGCGCGCATTGTGGTGAACTTCCGCCCTACGCCCCACGCCATTTTTCAGTCCAGTAGCCAAGCCGGCAACCAACTGGTGATCAACCTGCAACCCAAAGACGGACTGGAGTTGCATTTGTTTGCCCAAGGGCAAAACAACCGCAAGGCGGGCAACAGTGCCGCGCAAGCCCTGGTACCGGTGCAGCTGGACCTGGACTTTGACAAGCGCTTCGGCTCTGAACGGGTGGGCGCCTATGAGCGCTTGCTGCTGGATGTGATCGACGGACGCCTGAACCTGTTTGTGCGCAGCGATGAGCAGGAAGAAGCCTGGCGCTGGGTCGAGCCGCTGATCAAGCACTGGTCGGCGGACGCCCAAGGGCCACGCCTCTACGCAGCAGGCACCTGGGGCCCCAGCGCTTCGAGCGCCATGATTGCGCGCGACGGCTTTTGCTGGGACGAAGAGTCTTAATTTCACCCCTTGAACAAGGCCACCACCATGCTTGACCGTATCAAAGCCGCCCTGCCCTCTCTGGCTCCCGCGGAACAACGTGTGGGGCGTTTGTGCCTGGCCGATCCTCGGGCGTTTGCCAAGTTGCCGGTCAGTGAACTGGCAGACCGCTCGCATGTGAGCAAACCCACGGTCGTGCGTTTTTGCCGCAGCGTGGGCTACGACGGGCTGGCAGATTTCAAACTCAAGCTAGCCGGCACGGTCAACGAAGGCGTGCCCTTTATCCACCGCAGCGTGGATGTGGATGACAAGATCGGCGACGTGATGGTCAAGGTCATCGACAACACGGTCGCGGCCTTGCTGAAGTACCGCAACGAGGCCAGCACCTTGTCCATGGAGCGCGCTGTCGTCGCCCTGGTGGAGGCCTACAAAGCCGGACGGCAAATCCAGTTTTTTGGTGTCGGCAACTCGGGCATCGTGGCGCAAGACGGGCAGCACAAGTTTTTCCGCCTGGGCGTCAACACCACGGCCTACAGCGATGGCCACATGCAGGTGATGAGCGCCTCGGTGCTGCGCCCCGGCGACTGCGTGGTCGTGATCAGCAACTCGGGGCGCACGCGCGACCTGATGGACGCTTGCGACATTGCGCGCAAAAACGGCGCCACCACCATCGTGATTACCGCCAGCGGCTCGCCCCTGGCCAGCGCAGGCCATATTCACCTTAGTGCCGACCACCCCGAAGGCTTTGACAAGTACAGCCCCATGGTCTCGCGCCTGATGCACCTGATGATTTTGGATATTTTGGCCACCGCGGTGGCCTTGCGCATCGGCAGTGGCACCCTGCAGCCCCTGCTGAGCGAAATGCGGAAAAACCTGCGCAGCAAGCGCTACGCCTGATCAGCTTGGGGCGCAAAGCCCTTAGCCGTTTTGCTCCATCGCCCGGCGCTGGCGATCGACAAAGTCCTGGTAGGTGTCAATGCCACGCAGCTGCAAAATAGTGTTGCGCACCGCAGCCTCGACCAGCACGGCGATATTGCGTCCGGCCACCACCTGAATCACCACTTTGCGCACCGGAATGCCCGCCACGTCTTGCGTCAAGGGCTCAAAGGGCATGCGTTCGTAGTCACGCTCCAGGGTTTCACGGCGCACCAAGTGCACGATGAGCTTGAGCCGCATCTTGCGCCGCACTGCGGTTTCGCCAAAGATGGCGCGGATATCGAGCAGGCCAATGCCACGCACCTCCAACAGGTTTTGCAGCAAATCGGGGCAGCGGCCTTCGATGGTGGTTTGGTTGATGCGGTACAGGTCCACGGCATCGTCGGCCACCAGGCCGTTGCCGCGGGAGATCAGCTCCAAACCCAACTCGCTCTTGCCCAGACCCGATTCGCCGGTGATGAGCACGCCCAGACCCAAAATGTCCATGAACACGCCGTGCATGGATACGCGGTCGGCAAAGTGTTTGGACAAATAGGCACGCAGCACATCGATCACATACGCGGACGAGCCTGGCGCCGCGAACATCGGAATTTGCGCCCGTTCGCACATCGAGATCAAGGCCTCGGGTGCCTGTTTGCCATCCGCCAGCACAATCACCGGTGGCTCCAGCGTCACGATGCGGGCAATGCGCCGGGCGCAGTCATCGGCCGTGGCGTTGGTGAGGTAGGCAATTTCACGCTCACCCAGTATCTGCACGCGGTAGGGATGGATGTAGTTGAGGTAGCCCACCAAATCCGCGCCAGACCGTGCGGCACGCACTGCGACTTCGTCAAAGCGGCGCTCAGAGGCGCCCAAACCGGCAATCCACTCCCAATGCAAATAGGAGCGAAAGGCCTCAAACAGGACGTCGGCACTGATGGCGTTGGGTTTCACGGGGTGCGTCGCCTCAGTGAGGAACTAGATAACGGTCAGTGAACTTGGGAGGGGCGCCAGCCGGTGAGCAAAGCGTGCAGCTCGACCGCGTCGGTCGTGCTGGTCAGACGCTCGCGCATGCTGGCGTCGCCCAGCAGCTCAGCAATCTCCGACAGAATTTCCAGGTGCTTTTGGGTCGCTGCTTCTGGCACCAAGAGAAAAATCAAAAGGGTGACCGCCTGGTCGTCTGGTGCGTCAAAGCCAATGGGTTTGAGCAACTGAAATGCCGCGGCCATGGGCGCTTTCAGGCCCTTGATCCGGCCGTGCGGAATGGCAACGCCATGTCCCAGTCCGGTGGAGCCCAGGCGTTCTCGGGAGAACAGGCTGTCGGTCACCAAGGCACGGCTCAAACCGTGCAGGCTCTCGAACAGCAAACCGGCCTCTTCAAACGCACGCTTTTTGCTGGTGACGTCCACCTGTGCAAGCACGTGGGGTGGGGGCAGAAGGGTGGCGAGGCGGTTCATAAGTGGGCGGATTATGCACATAAAAAAACCCGCCACAGTGGGTGGCGGGTTTGCTGAGCTTTGCGCAATGCAGGCCTACATCAGGCGCTTGGGCGCTTCGTGGTGGTGGTTTTGAATCCGGTCTTTGTGGCGCACCACCTGGCGGTCCAATTTGTCCACCAATTCATCGACTGCCGCGTACAGATCCGCGTGGGCGCTCTCGGCGAACAAATCGCTGCCCTTGACCCGGATATTGCACTCGGCGCGCTGGCGACGTTCTTTTTCTTTTTGGTTTTCGATGCTGAGCAAGACCTTGATGTCGACCAGTTGGTCAAAGTGCCGGGTAATGCGGTCGAGTTTTTCGGTGACATAGCTGCGCAGGGCAGGGGTGACTTCTAGGTGGTGACCGCTGATTGTCAGATTCATAGATGGGCTCCAGTTGCTCTCAGAATTTAAAACCCGGTGACCCGCAGGCCGCCGGTCCACTTCCACGAAAAACCAGAGGGTTTTTGAGACCCTCGACTGCACTATGCGCCCCTTTGCCAGCAAACGCAAAGACTTTCTATGCTGCATCGCAACAAGGCAAAATAGGGCAAACCCCTCAGAATTGCACCCATGCTGAATATTTTTACCCTGGCCAACGGCCGCCTGTTCCAGGAAGAAATCGAATCCCTGGAAGAACTCGCCCAGTTCCAACCGATCTGGGTGGACCTGGAGTCGCCCACGGTAGAAGAAAAGCGCTGGATCAAGCAGTACTACGGTCTGTCCATTCCCGAAGACGCGATGGACGAGGACATTGAGGAGTCGGCCCGCTTCTATACCGAAGACAACGGCGAGCTGCACATTCGCAGCGACTTTTTGATCGCCGACGAAAACGAACCGCGCACGGTGCGCGCTGCGTTTATTTTGAATTTGGTCAACGACAGCCTCAAAAGCAAAGGCGTTTTGTTTTCCATCCATGACGAAGATGTGCCGGTGTTCCGGCTGCTGCGCATGCGTGCCCGTCGGGCACCCGGCCTGATTGAAGACGCCAAAGAGGTGCTGCTCAAACTGTTTGACGCCGACGCCGAGTACTCCGCGGACACGCTCGAAGGCATTTACGACGAGCTTGAAAAAGTCAGCAAGAAAGTACTGGCCGGCAATGTGACCGATGCGATTGCGGGTGAGGCCTTGGGCGCGATTGCGCGCCACGAGGACTTGAGTGGCCGCATCCGGCGCAATGTGATGGACACGCGGCGTGCAGTGAGCTTCATGATGCGCTCCAAAATGCTCAACGCCGAGCAGTTCGAAGAAGCCCGGCAAATTTTGCGCGATATCGATTCGCTCGATTCTCACACTGCGTTTTTGTTCGACAAGATCAACTTCTTGATGGACGCCACGGTCGGTTTTATCAACATCAACCAGAACAAGATCATCAAGATCTTCTCGGTGGCCAGCGTCGCGCTGCTACCGCCCACCCTGATCGCCAGCGTGTACGGCATGAACCTCAAGTTTCCGGAGCTGGAGTTTCTGGGTGCTTGGAGCTACCCCTACACCGTCGGTTTGATGGTGGCCAGCGCCTGGGTACCGATGTGGTACTTCGGCAAGCGGGGTTGGTTGAAGTAAGGCGACCGGCGCAGCGAACGCTGCCTTAGTGCGTGCCTTAGGGCGTCCGCAGTTCTCGGCGCAAAATTTTGCCGACCGGTGTCTTCGGCAGGTCTTCGCGAAACTCAATTTCTTTGGGCTGCTTGTAACCCGTGAGGTTTTCTCGGCAATGGGCACGCACGGACGCTTCGTCCAAATTCGGGTCTTTTTTCACGATCACCAGTTTGACGGCTTCGCCCGTTTTGGCGTCAGGAATGCCGATGCAGGCGCACTCCATCACGCCTTCGAGCTGAGCCACCACGTCTTCAAGCTCGGTCGGAAACACGTTAAAGCCGCTGACCAAAATCATGTCTTTTTTGCGGTCCACGATTTTGAAGTAGCCCCGCTCGTCCATGGTGCCAATATCGCCGGACTTGAAAAAGCCGTCGGCGGTCATGACCTTGGCGGTCTCGTCCGGACGCTGCCAGTAGCCGGCCATCACCTGCGGGCCTTTGATCGCGATTTCACCAGCCTGCCCCGGCGCACATTCGTGCCCATCGTCATCGAGCAGCTTCATCACCGTTCCAGGAATCGGCATCCCAATCGTGCCCGTGAATTCTTTGGCAGTGACGGGGTTACAGCTGGCCGACGGCGAGGTCTCGCTCAGGCCGTAGCCTTCGCAAATGGGGCAGCCGGTTTTTTCAAACCACAGCTTGGCCACGCTGCTTTGCACTGCGGTGCCACCACCCAGCGAGATGCGCAGATGGCTCCAGTCCACCGTGTTGAAGTCGGGGTGGTTGGCCAGTCCGTTGAACAAGGTGTTGACCGCTGGAAAGCTGTGGATGGTGTGCTTGCGCAGCTCTTGCAACACGGCGGGAATGTCGCGCGGGTTGGGAATAAGAATGAGCTTGCCGCCCATGCGCATGTTCAGCATCATGCCAATGGTGAAGGCAAAGATGTGGTACAGCGGCAAGGCACATACGCTGGTGGGCTGCTCAGCAGGTGGCAGTTCCCGCATGGCGGGTTGGTTCCAGGCCTCCGACTGCAGGACGTTGGCGATCAAATTGCGGTGCAGCAGTACCGCACCTTTGGAGACACCCGTGGTGCCGCCGGTGTACTGCAGCACCGCCAGGTCATCGGCCTGCAGCTGCGGTTTGGTAAATGCGGACTTGCTGCCCTTGGCCACTGCGGTATTGAAGCGCACCGCTTCCGGCAGGTCAAAGGCGGGTACCAGCTTCTTGCGCGAACGCACCACGTAATTGACCAAGGCGCCTTTGATCAGACCCAATTGGTCGCCCATGGCGCACAAAACAATGTGCTTGATCGGCGTTGCGGGCAGGCACTTTTGCAACGTGGCTGCGAAGTTTTCAAGAATAAAAATGGCCTTGGCACCAGCGTCTTTCAGTTGGTGCTCCAGCTCACGGGCGGTGTAGAGTGGGTTGACGTTCACCACCACATAGCCGGCGCGCAGAATCGCCGCCACAGCCACCGGGTACTGGGGCACGTTGGGCATCATGATGGCCACACGGTCACCTTTGTTCAGCCCCAGGCTTTGCAAATACGCCGCAACGCTGAGGCTCAGGCGATCGGTCTGCGCAAAGCTGATGTCCATGCCCATGAAGCTGTAGGCCGTGCGGTCTGCGTACTTCGCAAACGCTTCCTCCATCAACACCACCAGTGAGCGGTAAGCACCCGGGTCTACATCCTGGGCCATACCTGGTGGATAGGCACCAAGCCAAGCGTGCGCGGTCATGGGGTGGCCTCCTTGGATCTGTGTGGAGTCAATAGCATCGTGCTGCATCGGCAGTCGGCGTTACTCAATCGCCTTGACCATGTCTTCCACGACCTTCTTGGCGTCCCCAAACACCATCATGGTCTTGTCCAGGTAGAACAACTCGTTGTCCAAACCGGCATAGCCTGCCGCCATGGAGCGCTTGTTGACGATGATGGTTTTCGCTTTGTAGGCCTCCAAGATCGGCATGCCGTAAATGGCGCTGCCTTTGGTGTGCGCAGCGGGGTTCACCACGTCGTTGGCACCCAGAATGATGGCCACGTCAGCCTGGCCAAACTCGCCATTGATGTCTTCCATTTCAAACACCTGGTCGTAGGGCACTTCAGCCTCAGCGAGCAAGACGTTCATGTGGCCGGGCATGCGACCGGCGACCGGATGGATGGCGTACTTCACCGTGATGCCTTTGGCCGTCAGCTTGGCCGCCAGTTCTTTGACCGCATGCTGGGCGCGCGCCACGGCCAAGCCGTAGCCGGGCACGATGATCACGGTTTCTGCATTACCCAGCACAAAGGCTGCGTCATCGGCGCTGCCGCTCTTGACGGGCCGTTGTTGGGCCGCAGCGCCCGATGCGACCGCCGTATCACCACCAAAACCGCCCAGAATCACATTGAAGAAGGAGCGGTTCATGGCCTTGCACATGATGTAGCTCAGAATCGCGCCGCTGGAGCCCACCAAGGAGCCGGCAATGATCAGCATGCTGTTGTTCAGGCTAAAGCCGATGCCCGCAGCCGCCCAGCCCGAATAGCTGTTGAGCATAGACACCACCACCGGCATGTCAGCCCCGCCAATCGGGATGATGATGAGCACACCCATGACAAAGGCCAGGGCCAGCATGGCAAAAAACGCCCACCAGGCGCCATTGGCCATAAAGCACAGGCCCAAGCCCAGTGTGGTCAGGCCCAGCACCAGATTGAGCTTGTGCTGGCCTGCAAACTGCACCGGCGCGCCTTGGAACAAACGGAACTTGTATTTGCCCGACAACTTGCCAAAGGCAATGACTGAACCGCTGAAGGTGATGGCACCAATGGCCGCGCCCAGGAACAATTCCAAACGGTTGCCCATGGGAATTTCCGCACCTTTTTCTAGCCCGTGCAAGAGTGCGCTGGGTTCGGCCACTGCAGCCACCGCAATAAAGACCGCTGCCAGACCGATCATGCTGTGCATAAAGGCCACAAGCTCAGGCATTTTGGTCATCTCCACGCGCTGGGCCATGACGGTTCCCACCGTGCCACCAACGACCAATGCTGCCAAGACCCAACCCAGCCCCGTGAAGCCGTCCTGCCCCATGTGGGTGGCCAGTTTGTAAATCAATGCGGCTGTCGTGACCGCAGCCACGGTCATGCCGATCATGCCGAACACATTGCCCCGGATGGACGTGGTGGGGTGCGACAGGCCTTTGAGCGCCTGAATAAAACAGACGCTGGCAAACAAATACAGAAGAGTGACGAGGTTCAGGCTCATTGTGCACTCTCCTTAGCGGCGACTTTTTTCTCTTTTTTCTTGAACATTTCCAGCATGCGCCGCGTGACCATGAAGCCACCAAACACATTGACCGCCGCCAGCGCCACCGCCAGCACACCCATGGTTTTACCCAGCGGGGTCTCGGTCAGCGCAGCCGCCAGCATGGCGCCCACGATGACGATGGCCGAAATCGCGTTGGTCACCGCCATCAGCGGCGTATGCAATGCCGGTGTGACCGTCCACACCACGTGGTAACCCACGTAAATGGCCAGCACAAAAATAATGAGATTGAGAATGGTGGGGGAGACAACTTCCATTTTTTTTTCCTATTGAATGGGGGTCAGAATGGGGGTCAGATTCCAATTTATTTGCCGAGCCAGCGGGCTTATTTGCGCTTGACCTCGCCGCCCTGCGTCATCAAGCAGGCAGCCACGATGTCGTCTTCCATGTCCACATGGAATTGACCCTCTTTGTTCAGCACCAGCTTCAAGAAGTCCAGCACGTTGCGCGCATACAAGGCCGAAGCATCGGCTGCGACCAGCGCGGCCAAATTGGTTTCACCCAACAGCGTCACGCCATGCTTCACCACGGTTTTGCCAGCTTCGGTCAGCACGCAATTGCCGCCAATGCCGTCGGCGGCCTTGCCTGCGGCGATGTCCACAATCACCGAGCCTGGTTTCATGCTCTTGACCATGTCTTCGGTGACCAGCACCGGTGCAGCGCGCCCGGGAATGAGCGCCGTGGAAATGACCACATCGGCCAGCGCCACGCGTTTGGCGACTTCGGTTTTTTGGCGGTCCAGCCAGCTTTGCGGCATGGGGCGCGCATAGCCGCCCACGCCCACAGCCGCTTCTTTTTCCTCAGCGGTGTCGTAGGAGACGTCAATGAACTTGGCGCCCAGCGACTCCACTTGCTCTTTCACACTGGGGCGCACGTCAGACGCTTCGATCACCGCGCCCAGGCGTTTTGCGGTGGCAATGGCCTGCAAGCCCGCCACACCGACGCCCAAAATGACGACGCGCGCTGCTTTGACTGTGCCTGCAGCCGTCATCAGCATGGGGAAAAAGCGCTGGTATTTGTCAGCGGCCATCATTACGGCCTTGTAGCCTGCAATATTGGCCTGGCTGGAGAGCACGTCCATGCTCTGCGCGCGGGTGGTGCGCGGTGCCGCCTCCAAAGCGAAACTCGTGAGCCCTGCGCCTGCCATGCGTTTCAAGCCCTCGGCGTCAAAGGGGTTGAGCATGCCCACCAGCGCGGACCCGGACTTCATATGGGCAAGCTCGTCGGCCTGCGGGGCGACTACCTTGAGCACCAGGTCGCTGCCCAACGCTGCCGCGGCGTCGCAAATCTGCGCTCCGGCAGCCACATACGCGTCATCGGTCACACTGGCACGCACCCCAGCGCCCGATTGAAGGTGCACCGCGTGCCCTTGGGCCACCAATTTTTTCACCGTTTCGGGGGTCACGGCAACACGGGTTTCGCCTGCAGCTGTTTCGGCCGGTACGCCAATTTGCATGGAATCGCTCCTGAGGGGAAGGAAGTAAGTCTTGCGCCAAGCTTACATGAACTTTCACCGGTGCCGCAACGTGAAAACCCGCGCAATCCCCCGCCAGGCGGGCACCATCACCACCCGTGCGGTTTGGGCAATGCCAGTTCCACGGTCGCAGGCCCTTGCACCGTCGCACCGATTTTTGCGCCACGGGCCGACACCGATTGCAAGACCAGTCCCTCACCCAGCGCTGAGCCCACGGTATAAGCTTTCGGTGCGGCGCTTCCCACCGCCAGCAGGGCATAGCCTTTGCCCACGGGGCCCGCAACGACTCCCAGGAGCTGGTATTGCGCCGTCTCCGCCACCGGTGCGCTGGCAGACGCCAGTGGCTTGCCGCCCAAAGCGCGCGCCAGGTCTTTTGCATCCGGCCCGTCCGCTTTGGCATCCACCGATGCACTTTGCACGCTTTGATTGGCCAAACTCGCCGTACCCACAACCCAATAGACAGCACTTGCGCCGGCAAGCAAGGCGACTGCGAAAGTCAGCGCGTACAGCGTCCAAGGTCGGGAGTGGGGGGCGGGCATGGGTTCATTATGCGGGAACTCTCAGCGCGAACACGCCTGGTCTGCCAGCTGCGCAATTTCCGACGTTGACCGGCTTTGCACCGGGTGGCAGGTAAGATTGAAGGCGCTTTCAATTCCGAAGGATCGCGACCATATCTACTGCCACTGAACGCGTATGAAAAACAAGATTGCCCCTGACACCGCAGTTCACGCTGCCAACCCGAAGACGCCAGTCACGTTGGAGATGGTTGCAAAGCTGGCTGGGGTGTCACCGAGCACGGTGTCGCGCATTTTGAATGGCACCGCAGTGGTGAGCGAAGCGAAACGCCAAGCCGTCGTTGAAGCCACCAAGACACTGGGCTTTGTGCCGAATCCGCTCGCGCGCGGTTTGGCAGGCGGCAAAACCTTCAGTATTGGTGTGGTTACACAGGCCATTGACAGTCCGTTCTACGGTGCGGCGCTGCGCGGCATCGAGGACGAATTGGACCCCATGGGATACAGCCCGCTGTTCATGAGCGCGCATTGGAATCCCACGGCAGAGGCCCGCTGCCTGGAGTTGCTTCATGCACGTCGGGTCGATGGCATTGTGGTGCTGATGCCGCGTTTGTCTGATTCGGCCCTTTTGGCCTGTGCACAGTCGCTGCCCGTCGTGGTCACCGGTCGGGAACTGCAAGGCGATCGCTTGTATTCACTCAATTTCGACAACTTTGCCGGGGCTTTTCGCGCAACCGAACATTTGCTTGCGCTCGGGCACTCGCGGATCGCATTTATTACCGGTGACGAGGAACACCCGGATGCAGCCGAGCGCCATCGCGGCTACCGCGCCGCATTGGAAGCTGCGAGCGTTCCCTATGATCCACGACTGGTAGTGCCCGGGATGTACCACGAGGTCAGCGGTCTGGAGGCCGTCAATCGTTTGGTTGCGCAAGACCTGCCGTTCACCGCGATATTTGCAGCCAATGACCAAATGGCCACGGGCGCTGCCCTGGGTTTGTTCCAGCATGGCTTGCGGGTGCCGCATGACGTTTCTCTGGTCGGCTTTGATGACCTCCCCAACTCGGTCTATGCCACACCGCCCTTGAGCACCATCCATCAACCGGCCTACGAACTGGGTCGTTTGGCCGCCGCGTCCATTTTGCAATTGCTCGCAGGCACACCGCCCACCGCCCAGGTGCCGCCGCCGGAATTATTGGTGCGTGCGTCCAGCGCAGCAGCCCGTGCCATTTAAAGGCTGGGGAATACCCTAGCTTGCGTGCAGCAGAACGCTTTCTATAATTTGTTGAAAGCGCTTTCAAAGCGCATCTATTTTCCTAGAAGCGCGCGTTTTACCACCCGTCAACCTATAAGAATTGCAATATGGCAAACACCTCCATTCAAGCCCGCATGGCCCTTTTCGTAATGTTGGCTGGCGGCGTACTGATGAGCGCGCAAGCACAACAAACCCTGACAATTGCCGCATTTCCAGCGCTGGACGAAATCGCCAAGGCGGCTATCCCCGCCTGGAAAAAGAAGCATCCAGATGTAGAAATCAAAATCACCAGCCGCGCCTACGCCGATCACCACACGGCGATGACCACAGCACTGTCCACCTCGTCCAATCTGCCCGATGTGATGGCATTGGAATACGGCTACGTCGGCCGGTTCGCCGAAGGCGGCGGTCTGGAAGACCTGAGCGCAGCGCCCTACAACATGAAGGCGCAGCAAGCCCGCTTTGTGCCCTTTGCCTGGCGACAAGGCACTGCGGGTTCTGGCGCGCAGGTCGCCATTCCCACCGATATCGGTCCTGGCACTTTGCTGTACCGTACAGATATCTTGAAAAAAGCCGGCGTCTCAGAGGCAGATCTCACGCAGTCGTGGGATTCGTATGTCAACGCCGGCAGCAAGATCAAAGGGGCCACGGGCGCCTATCTGGTGGCTCACGCGCGCGACATCAAAGACATTGTGATCCGCTCGAATCTGCAAGCAGGCGACGGTCTGTACATCGACAAGACTGGCAAGGTTCTGGTGGACTCCCCGCGCTTTGTGCGTGCCTTCGAATTGGCCAAGAAAGTACGCGAGCAAAAACTCGATGGAAAAATTGCTGCCTGGTCGAACGAATGGTCCGAAGGCTTTAAGCGCGGAACCATTGCCACCCAAATGTCAGGCGCTTGGTTGGCCGGCCACCTAAGCAACTGGCTGGCACCGGATACCAAAGGCCAATGGCGGGCTGCACAGCTGCCAGAAAAGGCATGGGCCTCCTGGGGCGGAAGTTTTTACAGCATCCCCAAAGGAGCGAAAAACAAAGCCTT
>CANBQX010000008.1 GCA_947371775.1 Comamonadaceae bacterium | reverse complement strand
AAACCCGAGATGCCTTCGGCCACGCCGCTGAGGCTGAGGTTGGCCAACTCCGCGCTGTTGATTTTCAGGTTGCCATCGGCGTCGCCCGCCACGTTGATGGTGGTCAGAGGTGAAGCCGTGGCAAAGGCCCAGCCGGTCGTGCTGCTAATCCCGGCAAAGGCATTGCCTGCGGCGTCGGTGAAGGTGCCGGCATCGACCAGAACGTAATAGGTGGAGCTGGCCAACAGGTTGGCCGTGGGGTTGATCGTGACCGTGCCTCCACTGATGCTGACCTGGCTGGCGTCGGTCACTGCGATGGTGACGTTGCTGTTGTCGTCCACACAATGGATCACGATGTTGCCGCTGCCAGCACTCACGTTCTCATTGAAGGTGAGCGACAGGTTCCAGGAGTTAAGAATATCGCCTGTGGTCTTGGCAAACACTTGCGGTGCGGTGGTGTCTATGGTGACGGAGTTGCCAGACGCGGCCGACAGATTGCCCGCAGCATCCGCCGTGTAGACCTTGTAACTTCCGTCCACAAGGCCCGTGGCGGCGAGGTTGGTGTTGCTGTTGGCGCTGCTGATGGCAACACTGTTCCATTGGTTGTCTAGTGCGCCCGTAATGTCACTCAGGCTGTTCACCGTCACTGCGGTGTTAACCAAGTAGGCGGTGCCCAGTTCGGAGCTCTGCACCACCGTGTTGGCGGTGTTTTTGAGGGTGGCGGTGGTGACGCTAGCGGTGGGTGCTGTGGTGTCTATCGTGACGGTGTTGCCAGAGACTTGCGACAGATTGCCCGCAGCGTCCACGGTGTAGACCACGTAACTGCCATCAGCCAGGCCTGCTGCAGAGAGGTTGGTGTTGCTGTTGGCGCTGCTAATCGCAACACTGTTCCACTGGTCTCCTGCCGCACTGGTAATGTCACTCAGGCTGCTGACGGTGACGTTGGTGTTGACCAGGTACGCCGTTCCTACTTCCGTGCTTTGCACCACGGCATTGGCCGTGTTCATCAGGGTGGCAGTAGTCACGCTGGCCGTGGGCGCAGTGGTGTCGATGGTGACGGTGTTGCCAGAGACTTGCGACAGATTGCCTGCGGCGTCTACGGTGTAGACCACGTAACTGCCATCGGCCAGGCCTGCTGCAGAGAGATTGGTGTTGCTGTTGGCGCTGCTGATGGCAACACTGTTCCATTGGTTGTCTAGTGCGCCCGTAATGTCACTCAGGCTGTTCACCGTCACTGCGGTGTTAACCAAGTAGGCGGTGCCCAGTTCGGAGCTCTGCACCACAGTGTTGGCGGTGTTTTTGAGGGTGGCGGTGGTGACGCTAGCGGTGGGTGCTGTGGTGTCTATCGTGACGGTGTTGCCAGAGACTTGCGACAAATTGCCCGCAGCGTCCACGGTGTAGACCTTGTAGCTGCCGTCCACAAGGCCCGTGGCGGCGAGGTTGGTGTTGCTGTTGGCGCTGCTGATGGCAACGCTGTTCCATTGGTCACCGGCGGCGCCGGTAATGTCACTCAGGCTGCTGACATTGACGTTGGTGTTGACCAGGTACGCTGTGCCCACTTCCGTGCTTTGCACCACGGCATTGGCCGTGTTCATGATTGTGGCAAAAGCAACACTGGCCGTGGGCGCGGTGGTGTCGATGGCGACGGTGTTGCCGGAAGCCGCTGACAGATTGCCTGCGGCGTCGACCGTGTAAACCACGTAACTGCCATCGGCCAGGCCTGCTGCAGAGAGGTTGGTGTCGCTGTTGGCGCTGCTGATCGCAACACTGTTCCATTGGTCAGCAGCTGCGTTGTTGATATCACCCAGGCTGCTCACACTCACGTTGGTGTTGACCAGGTACGCTGTGCCCACTTCCGTGCTTTGCACCACGGCGCTGGCAGTGTTCATGATCGTGGCAGCAGAAACACTGGCCGTGGGCGCGGTGGTGTCGATGGTGACGGTGTTGCCGGAAGCGGCTGACAAATTGCCCGCAGCGTCCACGGTGTAGACCACGTAATTGCCATCGGCCAGGCCTGCTGCGGAGAGGTTGGTGTCGCTGTTGATGGCGCTGATCGCAACGCTGGTCCATTGGTCAACGGAAGCACCGGTGATGTCACCCAGGCTGTTGACAGTGACGTTGGTGTTGACCAGGTAGGCCGTTCCTACTTCCGTGCTTTGGACAACGGCATCCGACGTGTTCTGGAGTGTGGCTGCGTTCACGCTGGCCGTGGGGGCAGTCGTATCAACGGTGACGGAATTGCCGGCGGCTGCGGACAAATTGCCTGCGGCGTCCACGGTATAGACCACGTAACTGCCATCGGCCAGACCGCTGGCGGCCAAGTTGGTGTCGCTGTTGACGGCGCTGATCGCAGCGCTGGTCCATTGGTCAGCGGCTGCGTTGGTGATATCACCCAGGCTGTTGACAGTGACGTTGGTGTTGACCAGGTAGGCCGTTCCTACTTCCGTGCTTTGCACCACTGCGCTGGCAGTGTTCATGATCGTGGCAGCAGCAACACTGGCCGTGGGCGCTGTGGTGTCGATGGTGACGGTGTTGCCAGAGACTTGCGACAGATTGCCAGCAGCGTCCACGGTATAGACCACGTAACTGCCGTCGGCCAGGCCGCTGGCGGCCAGGTTGGTGTCACTGTTGATGGCGCTGATAGCAGCGCTGGTCCACTGGTCAGCAGCTGCGCCGGTGATATCACCCAGACTGCTCACACTCACGTTGGTGTTGACCAGGTAGGCCGTTCCCACTTCCGTGCTTTGCACCACTACGTTGGCAGAGTTCATGATCGTGGCCGCAGCAACGCTGGCCGTGGGCGCTGTGGTGTCGATGGTGACGGTGTTGCCGGACGCGGCTGACAAATTGCCCGCAGCGTCCACGGTATAGACCACGTAACTGCCATCGGCCAGACCGCTGGCGGCCAGATTGGTGTCGCTGGTGATGGCGCTGATAGCAGCGCTGGTCCATTGGTCAGCGGCAGCGCCGGTGATATCTCCCAGGCTGCTGACATTGACGTTGGTGTTGACCAGGTACGCTGTTCCGACCTCGGTGCTTTGTACCACGACGCTGGCAGTGTTCATGATCGTGGCCGCGGCAACACTGGCCGTGGGGCCGGTGTTGTCTACCGTATAGCCGTTGTAGCTGATAGCCGATGGCGTGGGTGCTACCAGGGCCGCATGGCTGGCGTCGGAGGTGATGCTGCCGGCGTTGTCCACGCCCAGGCTGGTCAAGCGGATGTCTGTGCCATCTCCAATCGGCACGTTAGCGGTAAAGGTGATGGTGCTAGCGCCGGTAACAGCCGCTGCCGTGGCGGTCACGTCCTGCCCATTGACGAGGAAGTGTGCGGTGAGTGCGTCGGAACTGGTCACCGCTTCGCTCAGGCTGACTTCAATGCGCAAGGTTTCACCTGCCCGTCCCAGGGTGCTGCCGTTGGTCGACGTGGTGTCAACGACGGTGAAGCTTTGCACCGTGGGCTGGGTCACTTGCAGCGAAAAGGTCTGGCTGGTGCTCAGTCCACCACCGAGTCCACCCAAATCGGTGGCGGTGATGGTGTAGCTGGCGTTGGCAGCCGAACCGCTGGGTGTGCCACTGATGATGCCGGTGGTGGCGTCCAGCGTGAGACCATCGGGCAAACTTCCGCTGGTGACGCTGTAGCTCAGCGTGCGATAGCTTGCACTGCCCGTGGTGTCCGGGTCCGCGAAATAGCTGCTGGTGTCGAGTGCGTATGCCACGCCCACCCCTGCCGTCTGCGCCGCAATGGAGCCGACGACGGTAGGCGCTTCGTTGACATCGGTGAGTTGAATGGTCAGCGTTTGCGTGCTCGCGTTTCCTACGGCGTCGGTCCCCGTGACTCTGATGCTGTAGCTGGGCTTGGACTCGAAGTTGCTGGCACCATTGAATACCAAGTCGCTGCCGCTGAGACTAAAGAACGCCGCATCGGCCCCACTGAGGTTGGACCAGGTCACCGAGCCCTGGGCGTCAGCGCCCAGCAGGTGAATCATGTGGGGCGTCGTGTCAGACCCAGCGTTTTCGGCGGTGCTGTAACTGGTGGTAAGCGTGGGCGCAGTCGTGTCGATGGTCACGGTGTCGGTAGACGCCAGCGAGAGATTGCCTGCCGCGTCTACGGTGTAAACGCAGTAGCTGCCATCTGCAAGACCGGAGGCCGACAGGTTGGTGTCGCTGCCGGGCGTGCCAATGGCGACGCTGTTCCATTGGTCGGCCGCAGCGCCGGTGATGTCGCTCAAGGTGGCGACATTCACGTTGGCGTTGACCAGGTACGCCGTTCCGACTTCCGTGCTTTGCACGACAGCACTGCCCGTGTTCATGAGCGTGGCCGCAGTCACACTGGCCGTGGGTGCTGCGGTGTCGACCAAGTAACTGGCCGACGCTGTGCCCTGACCGAGGGCATTGCCACCTCCTGTTGTGTCCTCCAGTCTTACCTGAACTTGGTAGGTCTTGCCACTGGTCAGCTGGCTGGTCCAGCTGCTGTCATTGGCCAAAGTCCATAAACCGGTGGTGGGATCTACGGCCAGGTTGGTGGTAATGACCACGTCACCCGAGTTGTCGATCGGATGGAAGGTGATTTGTTGGACCGTCAGATGGGCATGGCCCGCAATGCCTTCGGCCACGCCGCTGAGACTGATACTGGTCAGCTCTGACGCGTTGATCTTGTAGTTGCCGTCGGCGTCGCCGCCGAGGTTGATGGTCGTGCTGGGCGACGCGGTGTGAAACGCCCAGTCCGCGCTGGAGCTCAGGCCGGCAAAGTCATTGCCTGCTGTATCGGTGAACGTGCCCGCATCGACCAAGACGTAGTAGTGGGCGCTTGGCACCAGGTCAGCGCTGGGGTTGATGGTGACCGTGTTGCCGTTGATGCTGACCTGGCTCGGGTCGGTCACGTCAATAGTGCGATCGGTGTTGTCGTCCACGCAATGGATGACGATGTTGCCACTGCCGGCATGGACGCTTTCACTAAAGGTCAGCGACAAGTTCCAGTTGTCGAGGATCGCCCCGGTAGTCTGCGCCACAACTTGGGGTGCGGTGGTGTCTATGGTGATGGTGTCGCTAGAGGCCGCTGAGAGGTTGCCCGCCGCATCGACTGTGTAGACCTTGTAGCTGCCATCGGCCAGCCCTGCGGCTGACAGGGTGGTGTCGCTGTTGGCGGCACTTATGGCAACGCTGTTCCACTGGTTGCTTGGCGCACCGGTGATGTCATTCACGTTGTTGACGGTGACTGCGGTATGGACCAAATAGGCGGTACCCACCTCGGTGCTTTGCACCACCGCGCTGCCGGTGTTCATCAGGGTGTCTGTCGTCACACTGGCCGTGGGGCCGGTGTTGTCCACCGTGTAGCTGCTGTAGCTGATGTTGCCCGCAACCGGCGCTGACACGGTACCGCCACTGAGATCACTGCTGAGTGTTCCGCCGTTGTTCACGGCCAAACTGGTCAGGCTGATTGCTGTGCCGTCACCACTGGGTACCGTGGCAGTAAACGTAATGGTGTTGCTCGCACTGACCTGGGCGGCCGTGGCAACAACATCCTGGCCATTGACCAGAAAGTGGGCGGTAAGGCTGTCGGTGCTGCTGACGGCTTCACTCAAGGTCACTTCAATGGAAAGTGTTTCTCCGGCCTGGCCCAGGCTCGTGCCGTTGGCACCTTCGGTATCCGCCACCGTGAAGCTCTGCACAATAGGCCGAGGCAGTACTTGCAGTGCAAAGGTTTGGGTGACGCTCAGTCCACCGCCATCGCTGGCGGTGATCGTGTAATTGGCCGACGACACAGCAGCTGTGGCGACACCGCTGATCACCCCGGTATTGGCATCCAAACTCAGTCCGCTGGGCAAACTGCCATGGGTCAGGCTGTAGGTCAGCGTGTGGTAGCCAGTGGCCAGCGACGCGCGCGTGTCAGGGTCTGTGAAATAGCTGCTGGTGTCCAGGCTATAGGCCGTGCCCATCGCCGTGGTCTGGCTTGCGATGCTGCCCACCGCAGTAGGGGCCTCATTGACATCGGTTAGGTTGATGGTGATGGTCTGGGTAGAGGCGTTGCCTGCCGCATCAGTGCCTGTGACCTGCACGCTGTAGCTTTGCCTGCTCTCGTAATTGGTGGTGCCTGTCAAGCTCAGTGTGTCGCCGCTCAAGCTGAAGCTGGCGGCATCCGCGCCGCTTAAGCCCGACCAGGTCACCGGCCCGTTGGCCTCGGTGGCGAGCAAATGGATGGTGTGGGCGGTGGTGTCGGAGGCGGTGTTTTCTGAAGTGCTGTAGCTGGTGGTGAGGGTGGGCGCGGTGTTGTCCACCGTGTAGCCGCTGTAGCTGATGGCAGCCGCTGTGGGGGCCAGCAGTGCCGCGTGGCTGGCGTCTGAGGTGATACTGCCGGCGTTGTTCACGCTCAGGCTGGTCAGGCTGATGGCGTTGCCGTCACCACTGGGCACGGTGGCTGTGAAGGTGATGCTGCTGGCACCGCTCACGGCTGCTGCGGTGGCGCTGACGTCCTGGCCGTTGACTTGGAAGTGCGCGGTGAGCGCGTCGGTGCTGCTGACCGCTTCGCTCAAGTTCACCGTGATGCTCAAGCTCTCGCCTGCTTTACCGAGTGTGACTCCGTTGCCTGCCGTGGTGTCGACCACGGTGAAGCTTTGTACCGTGGGTTTTGCCAGCACTTGCAGCGCAAAGGTTTGGCTGGTGCTCAGTCCACCCATGGCGCCACTGAGGTCGGTGGCAGTGATGGTGTAGCTGCCAGAGGCTGCGGCCACCGTGGGCGTGCCGCTGATCACGCCGCTTGTAGCGTCCAAGCTCAGGCCCGCAGGCAGGCTGCCGCTGGTGAGGGTGTAGCTCAGGGTGCGGTAGCTGGCTGTGCCGGCGGTGTCGGGGTCGGTGAAGTAGCTGCTGGTGTTGAGGGTGTAGGCCACACCGACGCCGGTGGTCTGGGCCGCTATGGAGCCAACCGGGGTGGGGGCTTCGTTGACGTCTGTGAGGTCAATGGTGAGCGCTTGTGTGGTGGCGTTGCCCACAGCGTCGGTGGCGGTGAGTGTGACGTTGTAGCGGGACTGAACTTCAAAGTTGGTGGCGCCGCTGAAGCTCAGTACGCCGTTGCTTAAGGTGAAGCTCGATGCGTTCGTGCCAGAGAGGTTGGACCAGACGAGCGGGGTGTGGCTGTCGGTGCCCGCCAGGGTGATGGTGTGGGCGGTGGTGTCGGAGGCGGTGTTTTCTGAGGTGCTGTAGCTGGTGGTGAGGGTGGGCGCGGTGTTGTCCACCGTGTAGCCGCTGTAGCTGATGGCAGCCGCTGTGGGGGCCAGAAGGGCCGCGTGGCTGGCGTCCGAGGTGATGCTGCCGGCGTTGTTTACGCTCAGGCTGGTCAGGCTGATGGCACTGCCGTCTCCAACGGGCACGGTGGCTGTGAAGGTGATGCTGCTGGCACCGCTCACAGCGGCTGCCGTGGCGCTGACGTCTTGGCCGTTGACCAGAAAGTGCGCGGTGAGCGCGTCGGTGCTGCTGACTGCTTCGCTCAAGGCCACCGTGATGCTCAAGCTCTCGCCTGCCTTGCCGAGTGTGACTCCGTTGCCTGCCGTGGTGTCGACCACGGTGAAGCTTTGTACCGTGGGTTGGGCTGCAACCAACGTGAAGGTTTGCGAGGCGGTCAGCCCGGCACCATCGCTTGCCGTGAGGGTGTAGTAGCCCTGCGCGGCTGCCACGGTGGGCGTGCCACTGATCACACCGGTTGCAGCGTTCAGGCTCAGACCGGCAGGCAGGGTGCCACTGGAGAGGCTGTAGGTCAACGTGTGCAAGCCCGAGGCGACCGATGCCAATGTGTCGGGATCGGAAAAGTAGGCGCTGGCATCCAGTAGATACGGCGTACCCACTGCCATATTTTGGGCAGCAATCGAGCCCACCGCCACCGGTGCCTCGTTCACATCCACCAGGTTGATCGCCAGGGTGCGCGTGCTCGCATTGCCTGCGACATCGGTGCCTGTGACGGTGATGGAGTAACTGGACCGGGTCTCGAAATTGCTTGCACTGGTGAAGGTCAGCACGCCACCGACCAGGGTGAAACTCGACGCATCAGAACCCGTCAGATTGCTCCAGACCACGGGGCCGTTTGCGTCGCTTCCAGAAAGGGAGATGGTGTGCAACGCAGTGTCGGAGCCTGCATTTTCGGGGGTGCTGTAAATGCTGGTAAGTGCAGGCGCGGTGCTGTCGATCACAACCGTCGCGTTGGATGCTGCCGACAAGTTTCCTGCAGCGTCCATCGTATACACGCGATAACTGCCGTCGCTCAAACCCGTAGCTGGCAAATTGGTGTTGGTATTGGCCGCGCTGATAGCAACACTGTTCCACAGCCGATCCGCCGCTCCCGTGATGTCAGCGAGGCTGTGAACCGTGACCACTGTATTGACCAGGTAGGCTGTACCCAGTTCAGAACTTTGAACCACCGTGTTGTGGGCATTGTTCAACACGTCTGGCGTGAGCGTCGCGCTTGGCAGTGCGTTGTCTACCCGGTAGCCCGCGTAACCCAGGGCCCCCGATGTGGGCGAAACCACACTCGCATGGTTTGCATCGCTCCACAGCGTGCCGCCATTGTTCACACTCAAGCTGGTCAGGCTCATGGCATTGCCATCCGCATGGGGCACCGTGGCTGAGAAAGTGACGGTGCTGGCGTGGCTCACCTGGGTAGCCGTTGCGGTGACGTCCTGCCCATTGACAAGGAAATGCGCCGTCAGGCCACTCGTGCTGCTTACGGCGTCACTGAAGTTCACGGTGAGGTTGAGCGTCTCGCCTGCTTTGCCCAAGGTCACACCGTTCGCGGTGGTCGTATCAGCAGCACTAAAGCCCAGGACTGTCGGGGCCACCACGCCAGGTACCACCGTGTAGGGCAGACCGGCTGCCCTGGCACCATCGACCAGCGCCGCGTAGATGCTGGGATCCAAGGCATTGCCGGAAATCGCCGATGCGACCGCGGCCAAGCTTGTGTGGTTTGCAGCGGCGCCTGCCAGTGCTGCGAGTACTTTTCCGTAAGCGTTGGCCTGCAGATTGATCTGACCGTCCGCGTCGACCGTGGTGACGACGGTTCCGCTGAGCAATGCATCGCCATTGCTGCCCAAGCCGAAGGCGATCGCCACAGCGGTATTGGACGTATCTATTCTGGCTGCCAATACCTGGGCATCCACCGGACTGGAGCCCATGGTGACGGCCTGCCCATCGGAGGTGACTTGAAGTCCGGAATTCAATGCAGCCATCGTGGTGGCGGGATTGATATTGACCAGTTGATCGGTCAAACCGTTGGTGACGTTGTAGGCCACCATGAGGTGCTCCACCAAGTCGGTCGGCTGCCGAGTCACTTCATTGACATAGTCCGTACCCGTGCCCAAATTAACCACCAGAACACTCACCGGACCGCTGTGGTTGCCTATGCCAAGCCGGTAGTTTCCAGACGCATCCACGCCCGCACTGCCCAACACGTGACCTGCCGCGTCGAACACTTTGACCGTGAGCTGATTGCCAGCAATCACCGGACCCGCCACGATGACGCCGTGCAATACGTTCTGGGTGTAATCCACACCTGGGATGGAAACATCAGCGACTCGATTGCCCGCACCGTCCGTCACACCCGCGGTGTTGACACCCAATCGCAAGGTGCCAGCGGGGTTGCTATCCGGCGTCACTTGCACGGTGAAATGCTTGCCATCACCTAAAGCGGTAAACGCAGTCAACGTGCCGCCCGTGAGGGTGAGTTTGCTGGCATTCAACCCAAGCACCGCTTCGCTGAACACCAAGGTGTAATTGACCGCACCGTGCACCACGCCTGTCGCATCGGAAGTCACGGCCAGCGTGGGTGCCACCGTGTCAGGCGGGGCATCGTTGGAGCCGCCCTTGGACGCGCCACCGCCCAGCCCTAATAGGCCTGCGCCACCCACCATCAACCAAGTGCCCGCCGAAGATGTGGATGGTTTCACCACTTCAATCCATTTTTCCGTGGTGGGCAGGGGTGCCGATTGAAGACTTTCTGCCGGCACCTGGACCGGCTGACTGAATCCGGGGGCAGCTGCTGTGGGGTGCACATCGGCCACGGGACTCTCGAGCGTTGCAGCGGGCGACTCCGAAGCAAGCAAACGTTCTGTGCTTTCGACCGTATCGGCAGGATCGGTTGCGACATAAATCGCACCCTCGGTGGCGGGGCTAAAGAAGTCGGAAATTTCCAGGGCAGACCGTGCCTGGCCCTCGACTTGCAGCTCCAGCGCATTCCCACTGCGCACCAGGCGGATCGCCTTGCCACGGATGGTTTGCTGACCGGAATAGACCACACCGTCAATGATCAACTGAAAATAGGCGCCGGCAGTCGAGCGAATGTGCAAAGGCTGTGCCGGGTCGGTACTGACCAGCACTTTCTTTACAAATTCTTGTGGACCCGAGGTCGTCGTAGTTTCAGCCATGCGAATGCTTCTTTATTCAAAAAATGCCGAACGTGGTTCCTATTTTTGACCGAGCGCGCCGTTAAACGCTTTGGCAATGGGCTTTGCAATGTAATGCAGCACACTGCGGCTTCCGGCCAGTAAATCGATGGTGACATTCATGCCCGGCTTGATGTCATTCATTCGAATGCGGCTGTCAACAGGATCTTCCACACTCAGCTTGGCGCGGTAGTACACCTGGTTGCGTCCGTCTGCACCCGTCTCTGAAAGAGTATCGGAACTGAGGTACTCCAAGCGCCCTTGCAGGCCGCCGTAAATACTGTAATCAAAGGCATCCAGGCGAAGCGTCGCGCTTTGCCCAATATGAAGTTGCCCGATGTCTGCGGGGTTGATTTTAGCCTCGACGATATAACTGCCGCCTGTCGGAGAAATTTGCATAAGTTCCTCGCCAGGGCGCAATACACCGCCAATCGTGTTGATTCGCAAATATTTCACAATGCCGTCAGTAGGCGCTGTGATATTGGTGTGATCAAACACACTTTGACGGTCTTGCAATTTGCTGCGCTGGCTGGTGATCTCATCCTCACAGCGGGCCACCTCTTTGCGCGCCTCGGCCTTGAATTTCTCTCGCGCAGAATCCAATCGCATTTCGGCGTCTACCAGGGCACGCTCGGTACGCATTAGTTCTACGCGGCTGATGTTGCCGTCCTTGAAGAGGCGGTTCGTCAAGTCGTACTCTTCCCGCGCCAATCGAATTTGCTCTTGCAAAGCGCGGGTGTCTTTTTCCAGCCCCAGCATATTTTGCGTATACAGACTGCGCTGGGCCTGAACCAAGTCCGCGTGCCGGGCTTGGTATTTTTTCAAATCCAAGGCGTCACCGTCGGCCTCGGCGGACGCGCGCTGGCGGGCAATTTCGAGCCCGGCAATACGGTTCTGAATCTCTTCCACGCCTGCGGCGGCACGCTCACTCTCCAAGGAAGCCAATACCTGGCCTTTGCGAACCTTTTCGCCCTCGGACACCTGCAGCGAGCGCAATACGCCGCCGTCGGCCACTTGGATCAACTGCGTTCGCTCCTGAGAGATGAACTGTCCATTGGCCCGCACGATCTGGTCAATGCTGAACCAGCTCGCCCAGACTGAGAACAGCAGCAGCGTCAGCAACAACAGGATTCCGGCTCCAGCTCCGGTGTGGCGGCGCGATGTCATGCTTGCTCCTGGGTGGCGGTTGGGGTGCTTACAGCGGTGGCCGACGGTGGCGTGCGCAAGCGCTCAAGCACCGCCTCCCGCTCACCGTCGAGCACGATGTGTTGATTTCCCAGGACCACGACGCGCTGCACCAACCCGAGCAGTTGCGGCTTGTGGGTGACCAACACGAGCGTGCTTTGGGGACGGTCGTTGAGCTCTTGCGCCAGGGTTTGAAGCACCCGCATTTCCAACGCCGTATCCATGGAGGCCGTAGGCTCATCGAGCAACCAAACGGTGGGTTTGCGTAGCAAGGCGCGTGTAAAGGTGACCAGTTGGCGTTGGCCGCCCGACAGCCCCTGCCCGCCTTCAAAGATTTCGCGGTCCAACCCTTTGGGGTGTGGTGCGATGACGGTATCAAACAGACCCGAGCGCCGTGCCGCGTGGAGCAAGGCCTCATCGCCGGGGTCGGCCATGCCGATGATCATGTTCTCGCGAAGGGTGCCTGCGAACAAGCGGCTGTCTTGCGCCACAAAGCCAATATGGTCTGCGATGCAGGACTTGGCGATGGCATCAATCTCCACACCATCGAGCAGCACCCTGCCCGACTGCGGCTTGTACATGCCCGAGAGCAGACGCAGCAAGCTGGTTTTTCCACTCCCAATGGCGCCGATCACGGCGATGCGCTCGCCTGGTTGAATATGCAATTGCTGCACCTGCAGTGCCGGTGTTCCGCTGTACAGCATCTGGACGTCACGCAGTTCAAATTTGCCACGCAGAGTGGTCACTACCGGGTGAACACCTTCGGGATGGTCAGAAGGCAGCAGCCACAGCCGGTCTAGATCCGCCACCGCCGCCTTGGTATGTGCCCACTGCATCAAGAGCGATGGCACCGACGCAATCGGACTCAAGATGCGTCCGGTGAGCACCGAGCACGCAATGAGCGCACCCATGGTGAAGTCTTCTGTTCCCACCGCCAATGCACCCATCGCAACCAAACAGACGTAGGCCAGTTGCTGCATCGTGATGACGATGAGCGCCGAGTTTTCGGTCAACTGGCGCATGCGGTGGTCGATGTGCCGGGCCTCGTCTGACAGGTCGAGCCAGCGCGACAACATGCGCCAGCCGCCTTGGCCAGACTTGATGGTTTCCGCGCCCTCAATGCTTTCTACCAGCAGGCCCGACTTCAGGTGCTGGGCCGGCGATGACTGCTTGGCCAGATGCTCCACCTCGCGGTAAAACAAGGTTCCGGCAATCAAGCCCAGCACCAAAAAGACCGCAGGTACCGCCGCCAGCTTTCCGCCAATGAAAAACAGCACCGCCAAGGTCAGCAGCGCCAGGGGAATGTCCACCATGGCCTGGGTGATCACACTCACCAGAAAATTGCGAATACTTTCATAGCCCCGCAAGCGCGAGGCCGTGGCCCCCACGCTGGGCGGCAACTGATCGAGCCGGACCTGCAGAAAACGCCCGAACACGGAACGCGAGAGGCTTTGGTCGATCTCGTCGGTGAGCTGGTGCAACTGCCGCGAGCGCAGCCACTTGCCCAATACCTCCAAAAAAATCGATGCGATGACGCCCAAGGTCAGCACCAACAGCGTTGCGCTGGACTGGGTGGGTACCACACGGTCATAGACCTGCATGGAATAGAACGAAGTGGTCAGCGCCAACAAGGTGATGGTCACGGTAGAGGCCACGATATCGATCAAGGTGCGCGGGTGCGCCGTGATCTCATGCCACACCAGCCGCAAACTCGGACTGCGTGTGGGTGAAAAGCGCGCTGTCATGCGCAAGCGCACAAACAGGCTCTTGCCAGACTTCAAATGTGTGGATGACTCTGTAAATTGGCGTGTCTGGCCATCCCAGCGCAACACGGTCCATTCATGCTCGCTTTGTTGTGCCAACACAATCGCCGGCATCTGACCTTCGCAAAGCCACAGGCAGGGCAGGCGTGAAGCATCCGGGCGCGCGCTGCTTTGCGGTGTGGGCCAGCGCTGGGTCTCTGCAAGCTCCTCCAAAGCGCCCACAACGGTCTTGGCTTCGCTGCCTTCCGAGATATCCAACCCGCGCAGCACCGACTGGACTTGCAGCGCTTCTATCGGTTCGCGCCGGAGGTGGGAAAGACGCGACAGGCACGCGAAGAGCGCATCGGCGTAAGCGGCAAAGACCGTGTTGATTTCCATATTCAATTTCCTGCTTTGTCCGGCAGCGATGACAGATCGGACACGCCAAGGTAGGCGTCCAGGCCGACGCTCACAAGGCGCAGCCGCTCAGCCGCGATCCATGCCTGGATGTGGCAGTCGATCAACTGAATGCGAAGCTGGGTGACCTCCCGTGCGCTGCTCATCAAGTCCTGCCAACTGCGACGCCCCGCATCAAACTGCTTTTCAGCGGATAGCAGGTAAGCCCCTGCTGCATCCAAAGAGTCGCTTAACTGCTGGGCACGGGCGCGCTGACTCTTGGCCTGGATATCGTCACTGGCGATTTGGTCGTTCAGGTCGCGGCGACGCGCTTCAGACTCCTCCCCTTGGGCATCGGCGCGGGACTGCATCGCTCTCTGGGCGCTTCCAAGTGACAAGCCCGCACCAAAGTTGGAACTCAATCCAATAGAGGCTTTGCGGCTTTCGCCCGTGACGTCTCCCTGGAAGTACTCGCCTCGCAGGTAGACCTCAGGAAACCCTTGCGCCCGAATCACCTCTAACTCGGCATGGATAGACCGAACGCCTGCCGCGTATTTGCGCAAGCTTGCATCGTTCTTTTCGGCAAGCTCCTGCATTTGCGCCACAGGGCTGCTCTGGTCTGTGGCGCCACTCAAGGCACATCCCTGCGCCAGCGCATTCGGCGGCAAGGGGCCGCCCAGCAACTGGCGCAATTTATTCTGTGCAAGCAGTTGCTGCGCACGCGCTGTTTCCAAATCGGCGTCGGTGGCAGCCAGCCGGGACTGGGCCAGCTGAACCTCGCTCTGTGCAATATGGCCTTCCTTGGCACGGCCTTGCACTTGGCGCAAATACACCTGGTGTTGCTCTGCACTTGCCTCGTACGCGCCAACACGCCGCTGCGCCGCGCAGGCATCGGCCCAAAGCTCCAACCAGTGGACCGCAAGGCCCTGCCTTTGCTCTTGTCTCGCCCAATACGCGACTTCCTGCTCGGCCTGGGCTTTGTTGACCTGCGCCGTTAAACGTCCACCCGTCCACAAGGGCTGTTGCAATCGGGCGAACCGGATGTTGGAATCCAGCGCACTGTTGGCTTGGCTGCTGCTTTCCACGCCGATTGAAGGTGTGGGAAAAAATTGCCAACGCGCGCCGTCGACGTCCGCATCGGCCGCTTGGATCTTGCGCGAGGCAGCACGTAGGACAGGATGCTTTTCCAACACCTCCGGCAGCAGGCGTTGGTAATACGGAGCCCCTGAGGCCGACGGCGACGCCTCAAGGGTTTGGGCCGCCACCCCCGTGGACAACAGCACCCCAAGCATCGCAAATTCAATGGCGCAAATTTTGTGAATACTCATGTTCATGAACAACATTCGATGTAACAAGCGGCAATGGGCTTCAATCCGTCAAGAGTAGGCAAGGGCGGCACAGTGATCAAGCAGAGGCCATCCCTTTAGAGCCCTCCACAAGCCCTCAAAACACGTCGCACAATGCTTATTATCACCATAAATTTATCAATTAACAAGATTAATTGATTAGAAAAAATGAATTTTGTGAATATTTTGAGTTTTCGGACGGTCGTTGGGGTTTCCCGCCGATGGCGTGGCCACAGCGACTGCGGTTTCAGTCACGCAAAGCGACGACGGTGTCGCGCAGGTCAGACGCCCAGACGCGCCGGTCGCGACCCTCACAGCGCTGTGCTTGTCCAAAGTGCACGGCCGCCACGATATCTTGCGCGCACAGCGTGCGCCAGACCGAGCCCAGCAGCGTGTCGTCGCCTATATAGCAAGGCGCAAAGCTGGTCTCGCCGGTACTTGCATTCTGAAACTTCAACCCGATGGGAACAACGGGCGTGTCCGTTGAAATAGCGGCTTGCAGCAGGTTCGCATGGAAGGGCAAGACGGTGCTTCCGTCGCCGGTCGTGCCCTCGGGGAACACCGCCAATACATCGCCTTGGCCCAGGCACTCAGCCATGTGGTGCACCACCCGCAAGGCATCGCGGCGTGACTCGCGGGTGATGTAAAGCGTGCCAGCAGCGGTGGCCAAACTACCGACCAGCGGCCAGTGCGCAATGTCGGCTTTGGAGATAAAACGGCAGTGCCTTGCTGCATGCAAGACCACAATGTCCAGCCAGGAAATGTGGTTGGCCACCATCAGCACCGGTCCGCTCTGCGGCACGGTGCCAAGCACCTTCACCTGCACCCCCAGGCATTGCAGCATGGTGTGAGACCAGACTTGCACAGCGGCTTCGCGCGCCGTTTGCTCCATGGCCGGGAAACGCCGGTGAATGATCCACAAGCCTCTGCACACATGCACCAGCATGCGCAGCAGGCGCACCGGTGCCCGAACCAGTGCCCGCATGCTCAGTCCGCGTGCTGAAACGCCAAACGCCCGCCCACAAAAGTGGCACGCACCCGTCCGGGCAGCTCGTAGCCACTAAACGGCGTGTGCTTGCTTTGGCTGCGCAGAGCAGCGCCTTGCACCTGCCAGGAGGCCTGGGGGTCGACGATGCAAAGATCCGCCACGCCACCGGCGTGCAAGCGGCCCAAGCCACTCGCTGTACTGGCAAGCGCACTTCCCAGCACGGCGGCGCTGCGATGGGTCACGCAGGCAATCGCGTGGCTCAGCGGCACGCGCTCGTCCTGCGCCCACTTGAGCGCCAGGCTCAGCAGCAATTCCAGCCCGGTGGCACCGGGCTCGCTCTCGGCAAACGGCAGGTCTTTTTCATCGGCGCCCACCGGGGTGTGGTCGGACACCAGCGCGTCCAGCGTGCCGTCGGCCAAACCCGCACGCAAGGCGGCGCGGTCTGCTTGCTGGCGCAGCGGCGGGTTAAGGCGGGTGCGGCTGTCAAAGTAGCCCACATCCAGGTCGGTGAGGTGCAGAGAGTTGATGCTCACATCGCAGCTGATCGGCAGGCCCTGCGCTTTGGCCTGGCGCACCAGCTCCACACCGGCTGCACTACTGATGCGGCACAGATGCACCCGCGCGCCGGTGGAGCGCACCAGCTCAAAAATCGTGTGCAAGGCAATGGTTTCGGCAATCACCGGCACCCCGCTCAGGCCCATGCGCGTGGCCAAGGGCCCGCTGGCGGCGACGCCTTTGCCCAAATACAGTTCTTGCGGACGCAACCACACGGTGTAGCCAAAGGAGCGCGCGTACTGAAAGGCGCGCTGCATCACTTGCGTATTGGCCAAAGGCACTTCGGCTTGGCCAAAGCCCACGCAGCCCGCTTCGGTCAGCTGCAGCATTTCGGTCAGCACCTCGCCCTGCAAGCCGCGGGTGAGCGCACCCAGCGGCAGCACGCGGGCCTGGTGCAAGTTCTCAGCCCTAAAACGCAGCATCTCCACCAAGCCCGGCTCGTCCAACACGGGGTCGGTATCGGGCGGGCACACCAGGCTGGTGACACCACCGGCCACCGCAGCCGCCAGCTCGGAGGCCAGCATGCCCTCGTGCTCATGGCCCGGTTCGCGCAAACGCGCCGACAGGTCCACCAAACCGGGAATGACCAGGCAGCCGGTCGCATCCATGGTTTGTGCGGCGGCAAAGTCGGCGGGCACCGCGCCTAGGGACACCACCCGTCCCGCCGCAATGGCCACATCGGCCACCGCATCGAAGCCGCTGGCAGGGTCGATCACACGACCGTTTTGAACAAGGTATTTCATGGCCTGCTTCCTTTACGCTTCATTGCCTGCCACGATGCCCATCACCGCCATGCGCACCGCGATGCCAAAGGTCACCTGCGGCAAGATCACACTTTGCTGGCCGTCCACCACCGCCGAGTCAATTTCCACCCCGCGGTTGATCGGGCCGGGGTGCATCACGATGGCGTCGCTCTTGGCGAGCTGCAGTTTTTCGGGCGTCAGGCCAAAGCTCTTGAAGTATTCCTGGCTCGAGGGCAGCAGGGCGCCGTTCATGCGTTCGTTTTGCAAGCGCAGCATGATCACCACGTCGCAGTCCTTGATGCCTTCTTCGAGCGTGTTGCACACCCGCACGCCCATGGCCGCCATGTCGCTAGGCACCAGCGTGCGCGGGCCCACCACCCGCACTTCGGCGCAACCCAGGGTGGTCAAGGCATGAATGTCCGAGCGCGCCACCCGTGAGTGCAGCACGTCGCCGACGATGGCCACGGTGAGGTTGGCAAAGTCTTTTTTGTAATGGCGGATGGTGTACATGTCCAACAAGCCCTGCGTGGGGTGGGCGTGGCGGCCGTCCCCGGCATTGACCACGTGCACATGCGGCGCCACATGCTGGGCAATCAGGTAAGGCGCGCCCGACTCGCTGTGGCGCACCACAAAAATGTCGGCGGCCATGGCGCTCAGGTTGGCAATGGTGTCAAGCAGCGATTCGCCCTTGGACGCACTGGAGCGTGCAATGTCCAGGTTGATCACATCGGCGGACAGGCGCGTGGCGGCAATATCAAAGGTGGTGCGGGTGCGGGTGCTGTTTTCAAAAAACAGGTTGAACACGCTTTTGCCGCGCAGCAGCGGCACCTTTTTTACCTCGCGGTCGCTCACCGATACAAATTGCGAGGCCGTGTCCAGAATGTGCGTGAGCATGTCCTTGGACAGGCCCTCGGTACTCAAGAGGTGAATCAGTTCGCCGTGCTTGTTGAGCTGGGGGTTGCGTCGACCGAGCATGTTCAGGCACCTTTCACATCAAAACTAAAGCCGCCTTCGGGCGCGCGCGCCAAGGCCAGTGACTGTGCGGGCTCCAGGCTCACGCGGGCGGCGGCAAAGTCGGCATGAATGGGCAACTCGCGCCCACCCCGGTCCACCAGCACCGCCAGTTTCACGCTGGCCGGGCGGCCGTAGTCAAACAGCTCGTTCATGACCGCACGGATGGTGCGTCCGGTGAACAGCACGTCATCCAAGACCACGATGTGCGCGCCCTGCACCGCAAAGGGCAGCTTGGTTTGGCCACCCGCCGCCAGACCGCGTTTGGCAAAGTCGTCGCGGTGCATGCTGGACGAAATCGTGCCGTAGCTGCCGCCCAAGCCCATGTCTTTGTGCAGGCGCTCGGCCAGCCAGGCGCCGCCGGAGGTAATGCCCACCAAGTGCGAATCCGGCCCGCACAAACCCCGCACACCGCGCAGGAGTTCGAGGTACAGACTCTCGGCGTCTAAGACCAGGTTCATGGTGGCAGGTTCCTCAAAAATTGTTCCAGGATGATGCAGGCGGACGCCGCATCGGCATCTTTGGCACCCATTGATAGCGCCTCGGTGGTGCTGTAGCGCTCGTCCACTTCAAACACCGGCAGGCCGAAGCGCCCGCGCAATTGGCGACCAAACTTCTGGGCACGCACGGTGTTTTCGTGGGGTGCACCGTCAGGATGGTAGGGCACGCCAATCACCAAAGCGTCGGGCTGCCAGTCTTTCAGGCGCTGCGCAATTTGCACAAAACGCGCGTCGCCAATGGCGGTAATCGTGGCTTGGGGCTGCGCCGTGCCCAACATGCGGTTGCCGATCGCGACACCGGTGCGCTTGGTGCCGAAGTCGAAGGCCATGAAGGTGGAGGCGTTGGCCGCGCTCATGCACTGCCCGCGTGGGGAGAAATCATCCAGGCCTGCAGGCCCAAGAGCGCCAGTGCCTGGTCGTAGCGCTGGGCCACCGGCGTGTCAAAAATAATGCTGCTTTGGGCGTCTACCGTGAGCCAGCTGTTGTCTTTGAGTTCGTTCTCGAGCTGGCCTTCGCCCCAGGCCGAGTAGCCCAGCGACACCAACACTTTGCGCGGACCGGCGCCTGCGGCAATGGCCTCGAGCACATCGCGCGAGGTCGTCATTTCCAAACCGCCGGGAATCACCATGGTGGAGGCATACAGCGATTCTTGGGGGCGCTGGGCGTCGGCAAACAGCGGCTCATGCAGCACAAAGCCGCGTTCTTCATGGACGGGGCCGCCCTGGAAAACGGCCTGGCTTGCGACATCCGGTCGCTGCAATTGCAGGTCGACTTTGCCGAACAGCGCGTCCATTGTGAGGTCGGAGGGCTTGTTGATGATCAGCCCCAGAGCACCGCGCGGGCTGTGTTCACAGACATAGACCACACTTTTGGTGAACATCGCGTCCTCCAAACCCGGCATTGCAATCAAAAAATGGTGCGTCAGGTTGGTGGGTGCAGAATCGCCGGTCATCTTTTGATTTTAACGGCAGGCATGCAACCCACTTACCCCACCGGACTGGTCTGGTTCCGGCGCGATTTGCGCACCACCGACCACCCTGCGCTCGCGCTCGCCCTGCAAAGCTGCGCCCAGGTGCACTGCGTGTTTGTGTTTGACCGCACCATCCTCGACGCCCTGCCCCGCCAGGACCGCCGGGTAGAGTTCATCCAGGCCAGCGTGGCCGAGCTCGATGCCGATCTGCGCAAGCTCTCCGGCAAGCTGGACGCGGGCCTGATCACCTGCCATGCGGTGGCCGCGGACGAGATTCCCCGCCTGGCCGCAGCCTTGCAGGCCGATGCGGTGTTTGCTGCCCACGACTATGAGCCCCAGGCTCTGGAGCGCGACGCATCCGTTGAAACCGCTCTCGCCGCACAAGGCAAGGCCTGGGTGGGGGTCAAAGACCATGTTATTTTCGAGCGGCGCGAGGTGCTGACCCAAACCGGCAAGCCCTATGGCGTGTTCACCCCCTATTTGCGCGCCTGGCTGGCCCGCATGGGAAGCGAAGGCCCGGCGCGCCACGACAGCCATGCCCACATTGCACGTTTGGCGGCACGCCCCAGCCCGTGGAATGTGCCGGTCCCCACGCTGGCTGAACTCGGCTTTGAGCCGACCAATATGCGCGATTTGGGCATTCAGCCCGGTGCCTCGGGCGCGCAAGCCATGCTGGCAGACTTTTTGCCCCGCATGGATGCTTACGACGAAACGCGCAACTTTCCGTCCGTCAAAGGCCCGAGCTACCTGGGCGTGCATTTGCGCTTCGGCACGGTCTCCATCCGCCAGCTGGTGCAGCTCGCCCTGCCCCGCCAACGGGACGGCAGCCAAGGTGCCAGCGTCTGGCTGGCCGAGCTAGGTTGGCGCGACTTTTACTTTCAAATTCTGGCCAATTTCCCGCAGGTCGCTACGGGCGCTTTCAAGCCCGAGTACAACGCGATTGAATGGGAACAGGGGCCGCAAGCGCAGGAGCGGTTTGCAGCCTGGTGCGAGGGGCGTACCGGATATCCGCTGGTGGATGCGGCCATGGCCCAGCTCAACCAAAGCGGTTACATGCACAACCGCCTGCGCATGGTGGCAGGCAGCTTTTTGGTCAAACACCTGGGGCTGGATTGGCGTTGGGGCGAGGCCTATTTCGCACGGCACCTGAACGACTTTGATCTCTCGGCCAACAACGGCGGCTGGCAGTGGGTGGCGTCCAGCGGCTGCGATGCGCAACCCTACTTTCGCATCTTCAACCCGGTCACGCAAAGCGAGCGTTTTGATGCCTCGGGCAAGTTCATCAAGCGCTACCTGCCCGCGCTGGCGGGTTTAGACGCCAAAAGCATCCACGCACCGTGGTTGGCCAAACCCTTGGCATTGCAGGCAGCGGGCGTGGTGCTGGGGCGCGATTACCCTGCGCCGGTTGTAGACCATGCCAGTGCGCGTGCGCGCACTTTGCTGCGCTACGGCGTGGTGAAAGCTTAGATCTGGACCAGTTCGAAGTCTTCTTTGCGGGCGCCGCACTCGGGGCAGACCCAGTTCATGGGCACGTCGGCCCACAGGGTGCCGGGGGCAATTCCGTCGTCCGGAGCGCCCAGGGCTTCGTCATAAATCCAGCCGCAAATCAGGCACATCCACGTTTTGGTATCAGTCACAGCGTCACAAACCTTAAGAATAGAATGATCTGATTGTAATAAGCACGCTCCAGCGCACTGTTTGGATGCCGTCTTTGGGTTAAGGTTTGTGTCGCTTCCCTCTATTTGCCAAAACCATGAAAAGCCCTAAAAACGAATTCTCGCCCCCCTCGGTGATTGAAGTGCTGGAAGAGTTCGACGACGATGCGATGGACGGCCCCATGGCCAGCGTCATGGTGTTCAACGCCAATGACGCCAGTGGCGCCGGAGGTCTGGCAGCAGACGCGGTAGCGCTGGCCTCGGTCGGGGTGCATTCCATGCCGGTGGTCACAGGTGCCTATGTGCGCGACACCAGCGAAATCGTCGACCACTACGCGTTTGACGACGAGTCCGTCACCGGCCAGGCCAGCACGATTTTGGAAGACGTGCCGCCCGACGTGTTCAAGATCGGCTTTGTCGGCAACCCACACAACCTCAGCGCCATCGCCTCGCTGCTGTCCGATTGGGCGGACGTGCCGGTGGTGACCTACATGCCCGATTTGTCCTGGTGGCAGGACGACCAGATCGACCAGTACCTGGACGCCTGTGCCGAAATCATGCTGCCCCAAACCACGGTGCTGGTGGGCAACCACAGCACCCTGGCACGCTGGCTCTTGCCCGACTGGGAGCAGGAGCAAGCGCCCAGCGCCCTCGATTTGGCGGTGGCAGCGCAAGAGTTTGGCGTGCCCTACACGCTGGTAACGGGCATCAACTTGCCCGACCAGTTCATTGACAACGTGCTGTGCTCGGCCACCGATGTGCTGTGCCGCGAAAAATTTGAGCGTCTGGAAGCCACCTTTGTCGGCGCAGGTGACACCTTGTCGGCCACGCTGGCTGCGCTGATTGCCGCTGGCACCGAACTCACCGAGGCCGTGACCGAAGCCCTGAGCTACCTGGACCGCAGCCTGGAAGGCGGCTTTCGCCCCGGCATGGGCCATGTGCAGCCCGACCGCCTGTTTTGGGCGCACCCCGAAGGCGATGACGCCGACTTTGAAGAATCTGACGACACTTTTCCCTTTGACATCAGCCCCCATGAAACCCGCCACTGACCGCAACCTCGAACTGTTTACCCGCGCCGCTTCTGTCATTCCCGGAGGCGTCAACTCGCCCGTGCGTGCCTTCAAGGCCGTGGGGGGCACACCGCGCTTTATCAGCCGCGCCCAGGGCGCCTACATGTGGGACGCCAACGGCCAGCGCTACACCGACTACATCGGTTCCTGGGGCCCGATGATTTTGGGCCACGGCCACCCTGCGGTGGTCGAGGCGGTGCAAAAAGCACTGACTGAAGGCTTCTCGTTTGGCGCACCTACCGAGCGCGAGGTGGAGCTGGCCGAGGAAATCTTGAAACACATGCCCAGCATGGACATGGTGCGCCTGGTCAGCTCCGGCACCGAAGCGGCCATGAGCGCCATTCGGTTGGCGCGCGGTGCTACCGGGCGCAGCAAACTCATCAAGTTCGAAGGCTGCTACCACGGCCATGCGGACGCGCTGCTGGTCAAGGCCGGTTCCGGCCTGGCCACTTTTGGCAACCCTACCAGCGCCGGTGTGCCACCGGAAGTGGTGCAACACACGCTGGTGCTGGAGTTCAACAACCTGGCGCAACTCGAAGAAGCGTTTGCCATTCATGGCAAAGAACTCGCCTGTTTGATGATCGAGCCAATTGCCGGCAATATGAACTTTGTGCGCACTGCCACCCCTTTCATGCGCCGCGCCCGCGAGCTGTGCACCGAGTACGGCGCTTTGCTCATCCTCGACGAAGTGATGACCGGTTTTCGTGTCGCCCTGGGTGGTGCGCAAAGCGTGTATGCGCAGCAGATTGCGGGCTTCGCACCCGACATCACCGTCATGGGCAAGGTCATCGGCGGCGGCATGCCGCTGGCAGCCTTTGGTGCCAAACGCGCCATCATGGAACACATGGCGCCGCTGGGTTCGGTCTACCAGGCCGGCACGCTATCAGGCAACCCGATCGCCACGGCCTGCGGGCTGGCGACCTTGCGCCAAATCAGCCAACCCGGCTTCTACGACAGGCTGGCTGCGCGCACCCAAGCGCTGGTATCCGGTTTGAAAGGCGCTGCCGACAAGGCCGGTGTGCCCTTCAGCGCGGACAGCCAGGGCGGCATGTTCGGCTTCTTCTTGTTCCCGGATCTGCCGCAAAACTACGCCAAGGTGATGACCACCGACGCCAAGCGCTTCAACGCCCTGTTTCACGGCATGCTCGACCGTGGTGTGTACTTTGCGCCTGCGCTCTATGAGGCGGGCTTTGTCAGCGCAGCCCACACCGACCAGGATATTGCCCACACGGTGGCGGCAGCGGCAGAGATTTTCGCCACGCTCTAAGTCAATGCGGGCCACCCGGGTGGCCCGCCAAGCGCTTATTGCGCCGGGTCGCGCAGCTCCCAGCGAATCGCGTCGATGGCTTTGAGCACATCGGGCGAAAGCACCGTGCCGTAGGCTTTGATGTCTTCGTCCAACTGCGCTTGGGTCGTTACACCAATGATGGTGCTGGCAACCTGCCACTTGGTGTAGCAAAAAGCCAGGGCCATTTGGGTGGGCGTCATGCCGTGCTCACGCGCCAGCGCGTTGTAGCGGCGTGCGGCCACCAGCGCATCGGGACGGCCCCAGCGCTGCTTGCGGGTGGACTCAAACATCGTCAAACGGCCGTTGGCGGGCGCATCGGGGCCGGTCAGGCCCGACTGGTCGTATTTGCCGGTAAGCAAGCCAAACGCCAGCGGCGAATACGCCAGCAAAGAGACCTTGAGGTGGTGCATGGACTCGTCCATGCCGTTTTCATGGGTGCGGTTCAGCAGACCGTAGGCGTTTTGCACCGTGGCCACGCGCGGCAGGCCGTGCTGCTCGGCCAATCGCACAAACTCGGCCACGCCATAGGGGGTTTCGTTGGACAAACCCACTGCGCGAATCTTGCCTGCTTTGACCAGGTCGCCCAGCGCTTCAAGCTGGGCATGGATGGACGTGACTTCGCGGTCTTTGGTGGGATCAAAATAAATGCTGCCGAACATGGGCACATTGCGCGTGGGCCAGTGCAGTTGGTAGAGATCAATCACATCGGTGTGCAAGCGGCGCAGGCTGTCGTCGCAGGCCGTTTTGATGTCTGCAGCGCTGACGTCCATGGCGCCGCCCCGAATCCAGGGCATGCCGCGCGAGGGGCCACAGACCTTGCTGGCAAGCGTCACCTTGCTGCGCAGTTGCGGATTTTTCGCAAACCAGCGGCCCAAAATCGCCTCGGTCAGCTGAAAGGTCTCAGGGCGCGGGGGCACGGCATACAGCTCGGCGGTGTCCCAAAAGGTCACACCGCGCTCCACGGCGTGGCTGAGGATGGCATGGCTTGTGGCTTCGTCCACTTGCTCGCCAAAGGTCATGGTGCCCAGGCAGATGGGGGTCACGTGCAGGTGGCTGGTGCCGAGTTGGATAGTTTTCATGGTGGTCAAAGGAGTGGGATCAAAGGGTGAAGCTCAACGCCGGACTTTAAACCGGCTTGGTCGCGGGTGCTGGCACCTTGGCGGCACGCCGCTCTTCTTGCAGGCGCAGCACGCGGCGCTGCACCTTGCCAGTGGTGGTCATGGGCAGGGCGTCCACGAATTCAATCTCTTTGGGATATTCATAGGGCGCCAGCAATCCTTTGACATGGGCCTGGAGTTGCGCCGTCACCTCGGCCTGAAATGCGGCCAAGGCCTTGGCTCCCCGTGCTTGCTGCGCCGCCAGCGCTTGGGGCGCCAGCACCACATAGGCTTTGACCAAGGCCCCCCGGTCGGGGTCCGGCTTGGGTACGACCGCCGCATTGGCCACTGCCGGGTGCTTGACCAGGCAGTTTTCAATCTCGCCGGGCCCAATGCGGTAGCCCGCCGACTTGAACACATCGTCGCTGCGACCCTGGTACCACAGGTAGCCTTGGGCGTCGCGCACCGCCAGGTCACCGGTGCGGCACCAGTCGCCCGTGAACTTGGCCCGGGTGGCGGCCTCATTTTTCCAGTACCCCAAAAAGAAAATCGGATCGGGGTGCCCGTGCACATCGAAGCGGTGCAGCGCCACGTCACCTGGCTCACCCACCGGGCATTCCTGGCCTGCGTCGTCAATCACCGCGACCCGGTGCCCGGGGTAGCCCATGCCCATGCTGCCGGGCTTGGGGGGCCACAAGGTGCTGGAATTGCCGACGATGTAGTTGATCTCGGTTTGCCCGAACATCTCGTTCACCGTCACCCCGAGCTGCTGCTGGCAGTAGGCAAACACGGCGTCGCCCACCGCCTCGCCGGCGCTCATGATGGCTTGCAGGCGCAGGCCAAACGCCTGGCGTACGGTGCGCCGGGGCGTGCCAGTAAAGGCTTTCATCATGGCTTTGAGCGCGGTGGGGAACAAAAAAGTGTGGGTGACACCGCAGTCGCGCATGAGCGAAAAAGCGGCTTCCGGGCTGAAGCGCCCCTCAAAAGCGACGATCTCGCGGCCAAAATACAAAGTGGGCAGCAAAGCGTCCATCAGCCCGCCGGTCCAGGCCCAATCCGCCGGGCTCCAAAACACGGCTTGTGAGCCCGTCGGCAGTGCAGACGGCTCGCCCTGCGCGCTGTGCGCGTCAAAGCCAAACCAGTTTTGGCTGCAGACAAAGCCGCTCAGGTTGCCGATCAGCGCCCGGTGCGGAATCAGCGCACCCTTGGGGTTGCCCGTGGTGCCGCTGGTGTAAATCAGCACCGCCGGGTCCTCGGCCAAGGTGTTGACCGGCTTGAAGCTGGGTTTGGCCTGGGCGAGCGACTGCGCAAAATCCCACTCCGCGAATGCCGGGGACTGCGCCGCGCCCCTTGTGCCGGTGAGGGGCCCCTGGGCCACAATCACATGGCGCAGCAAGGGGCACTCGGCCGACGTGGCGCGCAAACCCTCGAGCGCGCTGGCGTGGCAAATCGCCAGGGCCGCGTCGCTGTCTTGCAGCCGAAAGGCCAGCGCCTCGGGCCCGAACAGCATGGACA
>CANBQX010000007.1 GCA_947371775.1 Comamonadaceae bacterium | reverse complement strand
GGTGAGAGCAGCGTAATCAGTGCCGCCGAGGTCAGCACCCAACCGGTTGCTGCCACCGCAAGCAGCAAGCCAAACTGCACCATGCACCAATAGTCATTGCTGCGTTTGTCATGGTGGCTCAGCTGCCAGTTGCTCCAGGTCGTCCAAATCGTGCGCCATCCAAAAGCTTGCTTGTTTTCCAGGTCCCGGCTGAGGGCGTACAAGCTGGCTGCCAGCACCGGCGCCACGAACAAAAAGCCAGACAGCGCGCCTGCCAAAAGCCAGAACCGGTCATAGGCGATCAAGGCGATAACAGCGCCCCCAAGGGCCAAAACAAATCCATGGGCCAGGCTGATCCAGCGCAGTTGCACCAGGTCGCGCATTCCCAACACCAGCCATTGCAACGATTGCAAAACGGTGACTTGCCGAACCATGGTGACGGGGGTGTTTGGGTGCGCCATGGTTCGAGTGTAAGGATCTGACGCTGACAGGCAAATGTCCGCAGGAACAAGCGCGGGAGTCGATAATCACTTTTTAGGAGAAAACCCCATGACCAGACCCCTGTTGAACGAATCAGACATACACCCCGCGATCCGAGACGTAGTCTCTAACCACCACCGTGAGATCGTGGACGAAGTGAAGGCCGCAATAGCAAAGCATGCGGTCGTCGTCGTTGGCATGTCGATGAACCCCATGCCCAAACGGGCTCGCGCGGCTTTAGACCAGGCCGGTATTGTTTATGAATACCTCGAGTACGGCAGCTATTTCAATACCTGGCGCAAGCGCAACGCGTTGAAAATGTGGACCGGCTGGCCCACATTTCCCATGGTGTTTGTCAAAGGCACCTTGGTAGGTGGCGCCTCCGATGTGCAGGCCTTGATCGCCAGCGGTGAATTGAAAAAGATGCTGGCTTAAGCCTTAGCCGTGCCAGGGCCCGCGATGCAGCATGTGGGCATGTTCAGCGTCCAGGGTTTTTTTCTGCTGGGCGTCGAGCGCCGCATAAAAGGTCTTGATCGCCTCGTCGCGTTTGTCCATGTAGGGCTTCATCAGTTCTTCGTGTTGCGCGCGCAGTTGGTGCATTTTGTCGATGCGTTCCGGGGTGCTTAGCTTTTCCATCTCATCACGCTTGGGCGGCGCAGGCAGTGCCGATACAGGGGGTTTCATGGCTGCGGCAAAGGCATTCCAGGCCGGTTCTTGGGCTGCAGTAATGTGCAATTTGCTTTTGAGTTCGCTCAGGTGCTTGTTCAGGCGTGCTTCCATGCGCTCGGGTGACATCATGGGGGCGTGGTGCATGCCGAACCAAGCTGCGTGCTCATCCGGTGGTGGCCCCATTTGGGCGGCAGCACCCAATGCCAATGAAGCCATACTGCCGGCGACGAGAAGGGTTTTCCAGGTTGTTGTCATAGCTCATCTTTCCAATGCTGCGCTGTTGCGGAAATCGCCAGGCAGTCATGCCAGTGTGCGAGCGCACTGTGTCGCTGAGATGGCTCCAACGCAAGGCTTTGTAAAGTTGCAGGCCTGCGTGAACGAAGATTATTTTGAGGGTTGATCGTGTTTAAAAATTTGATGGTCTATCGCTTGTTGTCCCCCTGGGGAATGTCCCAAGCCCGCTTGGAAGAGGCGCTGCAAAGTGCGCATTTTGTGGAGTGTGGCCCGTCGCAGGAAAAATCGGTGGGCTGGGTGGAGCCGCGCGGCCAGGCCCATGGGGCCTGTGTGGAGGTGGTGGCGGGCCAGTGGATCCTGAAGTGGATGATGGAAGTGAAAAGCGTGCCCGGATCCGTGGTCAAACGCAAAGTACAGGAACAGGTGGCCCGCATTGAGGCGGACACCGGTCGCAAGCCCGGCAAGAAAGAAATCCGTGCGCTCGGTGACGATGTACGCCAGTCTTTGCTGCCCATGGCTTTTACCAAACAGAGCAGCGTCACCCTGTGGTTAGACCCCCAAGCCCAGCGCCTGGTGATCGATGCGGCCAGCGCCGCCAAAGCCGACGAGGTGCTGACCAGCTTGATCAAAGCAGTGGATGGCTTGGCCTTAGGCCTGGTCGACACCCAAACAGCACCGGCCACCGCCATGGCGCATTGGCTGGGGACGCAAGAGGCGCCACAGGGTTTTAGCGTAGACCGCGAGTGCGAACTTCGCGCCGCTGACGAGTCCAAGGCGGTGGTGCGTTACACCCGCCACGCTCTGGACACCGACGAAGTGAGCCAACACATTGCCCATGGCAAAGTACCCACCCGTTTGGCGCTCACCTGGAACGACCGCGTGTCCTTTGTGCTGACCGATGCCTTGCAACTGAAAAAGCTGGCGTTTTTGGATGTGGTGGCAGACGAGTCTCCGGCCTCGGCCGCAGACCGCGACCAAGACCATTTCGATGCCGATGTTGCCATCGCTACCGGCGAGTTGGAACGTTTGTTGCCTGCATTGTTTGACGCCTTAGGCGGGGAAAGCGCGGTCGTCTGACCTGGATCAGGGGGCGACCGCGTAACCCTCTTCGACAATGGCATGTGCCAGCATGTCGCGCGCTTTCTCGGAGTGCACTTGCACTTTGTTGGCGCTGCGGTCGATAAGCACTTTGGCCTCTGGATCCACCCGCACAATGGCGGCGGTCACGGCTTTTTCGCAATGGCCGCAGGTCATGCCGGTAACGGTGAAAAGTTGGTCCATGGTGGGCTTTCTTGAATAAAGTGGAACTGAAACGATGGCTATTCGCCCTGAGCTTACCAAGTTCATTTTCTTATGACGAACCTCTCTCCTGCGACTGAATGTTCTTTGGATATTGGCATTGGCGGCATGACCTGCGCTTCGTGTGTAGGGCGCGTCGAAAAAGCCCTCAAGAAAGTGCCTGGCGTGCACAGCGCCGCCGTGAATCTGGCCACCGAGTCGGCCCGTGTGACTTTTCCGGCGGGATCGGATCAGGCCGCCCCCATGGAGGCCTTGTTGCGCCGCGCCGTTCGGGATGCGGGCTACGAGCCCAAAGAAGCGCAGGCCGCGATGGACGCCCCCGACGCAGGGCCCTGGGCGGGATTTGCGCCCGTCGCTTGGGGTTTGGCGCTGTCCTTGCCTTTGGTGCTGCCCATGCTGGGCGACGCACTGGGCCAGCATTGGATGCTCCCCGCGTTTTGGCAATTTGCCTTGGCAACGCCGGTGCAGTTGGTGCTGGGCGCGCGCTTTTATGTGGCGGGCTGGCATGCCCTGAAAAATCGCAGCGGCAATATGGATTTGCTGGTGTCGCTGGGAACCACCGCGGGCTGGGCCCTGTCGGTGTGGCTGTGGCTGAGTGCGCCCGATGGCGACATGGTGCATTTGTATTTTGAAGGCTCCGCGCTGGTGATTACGCTGGTGCTCTTGGGCAAGTGGTTGGAGGCGCGGGCCAAACGGCAAACCACGTCAGCGATTCGGGCCTTGCATGCCTTGCGGCCCGAGCGTGCCCATTTGCAGCGCCCCGAGGGCGAGGTCGATGTGCCCGTGGCCGAGGTGCTGGTGGGCGACACCTTGGTGGTCAAGCCCGGCGAGCGCTTTGCCGTGGACGGTGTGGTCACCGAAGGCGCAACCCAGGTGGATGAGTCCATGCTCACTGGTGAGTCTCTGCCCGTGGCGAAAGAGCGCGACGCTCGCGTCACCGGCGGCTCCATCAATGGGGAAGGGCGGGTGCTGGTGCGGGTGACCCAGGTGGGTGCGCAAACCATGCTGTCCCAGATCATCCGGCTGGTGGAGGACGCGCAGGCCGCCAAGGCGCCCATCCAACGCCTGGTAGACCAAGTCAGCGCTGTCTTCGTGCCGGTGGTGCTCTTGCTGGCGGTGGCGACGCTGCTGGGGTGGTGGCTGACAGGCCACAGCTTTGAGCTGGCCCTGATTCGCGCGGTGGCGGTGCTGGTGATTGCCTGCCCCTGTGCGCTGGGTCTGGCCACACCGGTGGCCATCATGGCAGGCACGGGTGTGGCAGCCAAGTACGGCATCTTGATCAAAGATGCCCAGGCCCTGGAGTTGGCACACCAAGTGACAGTGGTGGCTTTTGACAAGACCGGCACTTTGACCGTGGGCCGGCCGCAGCTCACGGCCTTGGTGCCGCTGGAGGCAGCCTCGGGGGCGGTGGCGGATTCCGATGTGCCCATGGACCCGGCCTTGTTGCAAATTTGTGCAAGCTTGCAAAGTGGCAGCGACCACCCGCTGGCGCATGCGGTTGTGTCCCGCGCATCGGCACAGGGCGTGGGCCTTTTGCCCCTGTCGGATGCCCGTGCTGTCTCGGGGCGTGGCACCGAGGGCCTGGTGGCGGGTGCGCGCTACGCCTTGGGCAGTTTGCGTTGGATGCAAGAGCTGCAAGCCCAGCCCGCATCCACCTCGCCTGAAGGGGCCGGGTGGGCAGCCCAGGCCCGCCTGTTGGAGGCGCAGGGTGCCAGCGTGTCGGCCCTGGCCCACCACGCCAACGGGGTGTGGGCTCTGCGCGCCCTGCTGGCTTTTGCCGACGAACCCAAACCCGGGGCCAAAGAGGCGATTGCGCAACTGAGGGCCTTGGGTATTCGCGCGGTCATGGTGTCGGGCGACAACTGGGGTGCAGCCCGCGCGATGGCGCGCCGACTGGGCATGGATGCCCGCGTCGGCAGTGACGAGGTGCTTGCCGAGGTGTTGCCGGGCGATAAGGCGGCCAAGATCACCGCGCTCAAAGGCGGTTCACCGGCGCAATACACGGTGGCCATGGTGGGCGACGGTGTGAATGACGCACCCGCTTTGGCAGCGGCCGATGTGGGCATGGCAATGGCCAATACGGGCGGCGGTGGCGCCGACGTGGCCATGCAAGCGGCCGGCATCACGCTGATGCGCGGTGAGCCGCGCTTGGTCGCTGCTGCCTTGGACATTTCACGCCGCACTGTGGCCAAGATACGGCAAAACCTGTTTTGGGCCTTTTTCTACAACGTGGCGGGCATTCCGCTGGCCGCGTTTGGCTACTTGAACCCGGTGCTGGCGGGTGCTGCCATGGCGCTGAGCTCCGTCAGCGTCATGGCCAATGCCTTGCTGCTCAAGCGCTGGAAAGGGCCCTGAGCATTCGCATGGCACGTGCCCCTTGTTGAGGGGCTCAGTCCGCAAGCGTGGGGTAGTCGGTGTAACCGTGTGCACCACCCCCGTAAAAGGTCATGCGGTCTGCGGGGTTGAGCGGCGCACCTTCGCGCAGACGGCGGGTCAGGTCCGGGTTGGCAATAAAGGGTTTGCCAAAGGCCACCAGATCCGCCCCGTCTGCCAAAGCTTGCTCTGCCAAGGGCATGTCATAGGCGTTGTTCACCATCCAGGCGGCACGGCCACCGGCGTTGCGGTAGGTCTGGCGCAGGGCGCCATAGTCAAAGGGCGCATCGCCTTGTTGGAAGTCACGCTCGGCGCCGGTGGAGCCTTCGATCACATGCACATAGGCCAACCCCAAGGGGGCGAGCTCTTGCACCACGTAGTTGAACAGGGGCTGGGGCTGCGGATCCAACGCGTCGTTGGCGGGGGTGACGGGTGACAAACGCAGGGCCACGTGCGCCCCGCCGATGTCGGCACAGACGCCTTGCATGACTTCGAGCAACAGGCGCGCGCGGTTTTCGATGCTGCCGCCATAGGCATCGGTGCGGTGGTTGGAGCCGGAGCGCAAAAACTGGTCCAGCAAATAGCCGTTGGCGGCGTGCACTTCCACACCGTCAAAACCTGCAGCGATGGCGTTGCGCGCTGCGTTGCGGTAGTCGGCCACGATGCCGGGCAGTTCTTCCAGACGCAAGGCACGGGGTTCGGAGGTGGGCACAAAGCGGGGCGTGCCGTCGGTAATGAGCACCGTCTTGGTCTTGGCAGTGAGGGCCGAGGGCGCCACCGGCGCTTGCCCGCCGGGTTGCAGGTCCACATGCGAGACGCGTCCCACATGCCATAGCTGCATGAAGATTTTGCCTCCGGCGGCATGCACCGACGCGGTGACCGGCTTCCAAGCTTGCACTTGCGCTTCGCTCCAAATGCCCGGCACGTCAGAGTAGCCCTGGCCCTGGTGGCTGATGGCCGTGGCCTCGGTAATGATCAGCCCCGCCCCATTTTTCGGGTCGGCGCGCTGGGTGTAGTAGGTCACCATGGCGGCGTTGGCCAAAGCGCCCGGTGCGCGGTTGCGCGTCAAAGGTGCCATGACGGCGCGATTGGCCAAGGTGATGGGCCCGAGAGCCAGGGAGTCAAACAAAGTGGTCATAGGGGCCTTCTCAATGGCAGGTGGTGGTGGACGCTCAGCGGACAATGCAGGCCTGTACCCCATCTGGAGATTTCGTGACCTCAGCGCTGCGTCCCTTATTTTGGCTTGCTTTGGCGCTGTCGGTGGGGGCGGCTGTCTCCTTGGGTGTCACCCGTTTTGCCTATGGCCTTTTGTTGCCCGGCATGCGCACGGATCTGGCTTGGAGTTACACCCTGGCCGGCGCCATGAACACCGCCAATGCGGTGGGGTATTTGCTGGGTGCACTGGCCATGCCGTGGCTGATGCGGCGGGTCTCGCCCACCGTCTTGCTGTGGCTGGGGTCATTGCTGGCCGCTTTGTTTATGGGCTTGTGCGGCTTTTTTACCGATGCCTCGGTATTGTTGGTGCAACGGCTGCTCGCCGGTTTGGCCAGTGCCTTGGTGTTTGTGTCGGGGGGGTTGTTGGCTGCGCGCTTGGGCAGCCGTGCGCCGGCACAGGCGGGTTTGCTGCTGGGCGTGTATTACGGTGGAACCGGGCTGGGGATTGTGGTGTCTGCCTTGTTGGTGCCGTGGGTGCTTGACGCTTTTCAGGGCGCTGTGCATAGCTGGCGTTTCGCCTGGTGGGCCCTGGCACTGCTGTGTTTTTTCGCGACTGCGTTGTTGCGCTGGCCTGCGCGGGTCATGGCGCAATGGGAGCAGTTGCCTGCGGCCGATACGGTGTCGTCTTCGGGTGTGGCGGTGGTGTTTCGCGTGCGCCCTTTTGGCTTTGCGCTCGCGGGCTATGGCTTGTTTGGCGTGGGCTACATCGGCTACATGACCTTTGCGGTGGCCTTGCTGCGCACGCAGGGCGCGAGTGCGCAGGCGGTGACCGTGTTTTATGGGCTGCTGGGTTTGGCGGTGGTGGCGTCCTCGCGCATTTGGGCGGGTTTGTTAGACCGCCATCGCGGCGGCGGCGCCATGGCGCGGCTCAATGCGCTGCTGGGCGTGGCGGTGGTGTTGCCTGCGCTGACCCAGAGTTTTGGAGTCGTCGTGTTGTCGGGGCTCTTGTTTGGCGCTGTGTTTTTGTCGATCGTGGCCTCCAGCACTGCGCTGGTGCGCCACAACCTGCCGCCCGCTGCCTGGGCCACAGGCATCAGCGCTTTCACCATCGTCTTTGCGGCCGGCCAAATCGTTGGGCCCACGCTCGTGGGCTGGATTGCAGACGGCAGCGGTGGCTTGGAGCGCGGCCTGCTGGTGTCTGCTCTCACGCTGTGGCTGGGGGCCTGGTTGGCGTGGCGCCAAAAGCCCCTGACGTGCGTCGCTTAGTGCGCTGCCCGCAGCAGGTCTGCGGCTTTTTCCGCAATCATGATGGTCGGCGCCGTGGTGTTGCCGCCGGTCAGGGTGGGCATGATGGACGTATCGACCACCCGCAAGTTTTGAATGCCATGAACGCGCAACTCCGCATCGACCACGGCCATCGGGTCGCTGTGCGGGCCCATTTTGCAGGTGCCGCTGGGGTGGTATTCGGTGTCGCTGTTATCGCGCAGAAAGGCTTCAATCTGCTTGGGGTTGTTGCGGTCTACCGGGTACAGCATCTCGCCTCTGTAGCTGTCAAAAGCCTTGGCTTTCAAAATATCCAAACCGATTTGGGTGCCTTTGACCATGGTGGCTATGTCGTCCGGGTGTTGGAAAAAGGCGGTGTCAATCAAGGGTGCGTCGGTGGATTTGGCGCTTTGCAGCGTGACGCTGCCGCGGCTCTTGGGGCGGCACAGCGTGACGTGCAAGGTGTAGCCGTGGCCCAGGTGCATTTTGCGGTTGTGGTCGTCCACGATGCCGGTGCACAAGGCCAGTTGGATATCGGGTTTGTCGGCGCTGGCATCGGTCTTTAAAAAGCCTTGTGATTCAGCCACGTTAGAGGTGATCCAGCCGGTGCGTTTGTTGCGCCATTCAAAAATCGATTTGATGATGGTTATTGTTCCGCTCAGCGAAACGCCCAGTGCGGCTTCTTTGCGCGGGGTGCGGTGGATCAGGACGGTGGTGATGTGGTCCTGCAGGTTTTGGCCTACGCCGGGCAGGGTGTGTACCGTGGGAATGCCGTGGGCTTGGAGCTGTGACTGGGGCCCGATACCCGAGAGCATGAGCAGCTGGGGTGAGCCAAAGGCGCCGGCACTCAGAATCACTTCGCGCGCGGCCGTGACTTGCACCGATTTGCCGTCGTGAAGGTATTGCACGCCTGTGGCGCGCTTGCCGTCCATGAGCACGCGTTCGGTGTGTGCGCCAGTGACCACCGTGAGGTTGGCGCGGCTCAGGTACGGGGTGATGTAGGCCTTGGCAGCGCTGCAGCGCTCTCCGTCGGCTTGCATAGCCTGGGTGGGGCCGCAGCCGAGTTGTTGTTCGCCGTTGTAGTCGGCGGTGCGGGGCAAGCCGGTTTGTTCGCAGGCTTGCAAAAACACCTCGTTGATGGGGCTGGGGCTGCGCAAATAGCTCACTTGCAGCGGGCCGCCGGTGCCACGGTAGGCGTTCTCACCAAAGCAGTGGTTGTTCTCTGACCGCTTGAAGAGGGGCAACACTTCGTCGTACGACCAACCCGGGTTGCCCAGGCTTGCCCAGTGGTCGTAGTCGGCCTTGTGGCCACGCGTGTAGACCATGGCATTGATGGAGGTGCTGCCGCCCATGACTTTGCCGCGCGGTTGGTAGCCGCGCCGGCCGTTGAAGCCCGCTTGTGGCACGGTTTCATAGCCCCAGTTGTTCAGGTTCAAAGGCGCGCTCACCGCAAACCCCATGGGGGCATGGATCAACACCGAGGTGTCCGGCCCGCCGGCTTCGAGCAGGCACACGCGCACCGAGGGGTCCTCGCTCAAGCGGCTGGCCAGCGCGCAACCGGCGGCGCCTGCGCCGACGATGACGTAATCAAATGGAGAGGAGCTGTTCATGGGAATCTTTCGTATGCGGTAGGGGGATCGGTGAGGCGGGCGTGGCCTTTGGCTTAATCGCGGTAGTCGCTGCCCATGCGGTCGAGTTTGCGCAGCAGAGCCGGCCAGGCAAAAGCGCCACCCAGGCCACTGGTTTGGGTGCGCATGGCGTGGCCCACGCCGTCCAAAATGCGCGGGTCCACCTGTGTCAAAGCCACGCCGCCGGACTGTGCCGCCAGCTGGATTTGGCAGGTGGATTCAAAGTTGTACATCAGCAAAAACGCTTCGGGAATGCTGCTGCCCACGACCAACAAACCGTGGTTGCGCAGCATCAGGTGATTGGCCGTGCCCAGATCGGCTTGCAGGCGTGGTTTTTCCTCGTCGTGCAAAGCCACCCCTTCGTAGGTGTGGTAGGCCAGTGACGCCAGCACAAAGGTCGATTGCTGGCTGATGGGCAGCACGCCACCGGCCTGCGCGCTCACACCCACGCCTGCGCGCGTATGGGTGTGCAGCACGCAACCAGCGTCTTCGCGCACCGCATGCACCGCACTGTGAATCACGAAACCAGCCCGGTTGACCGGATGCGGCGACTCGCTGAGCTTTTCGCCATTTTGGTCAATTTTGATCAGGCTGCTGGCCGTGATTTCTTCAAACAGCATGCCATAGGGGTTGATCAGAAAGTGGTGTTCGGGGCCGGGAATGCGGGCGCTGATGTGGGTGAAGATCAGGTCGCTCCAGCCGTAGGCTGCGACCAGGCGGTAGCAGGCTGCCAGGTCGACGCGCAGCTGCCATTCTTCGGGGCTGACCTGGTCTTTGAGTGAGGTGCTGGACATAGTGAAGGTCTCCGCGTGAATGGGGTGATGGGTCACTCTACCCCAGCCGGTGTGCGATAGCACTTAGGGGAAAGACTAGGGAATGTCTCGCCCGCGTCTCCCAAAGCGATCGCGCCGGTAAAATCGCCCTCCTTCCCCTGATTTGACTGCCCTTCATGCTTTATCCCCAACAGTTTGACGTCATCGTCGTCGGCGGCGGCCACGCCGGGTGCGAGGCTGCGCTGGCGGCCGCGCGCATGGGCAGCAAGACGCTGCTGTTGACGCACAACATCGAGACCCTGGGGCAGATGAGTTGCAACCCCTCGATTGGCGGCATCGGCAAAGGCCATTTGGTCAAAGAGGTCGATGCCTTGGGCGGCGCCATGGCCCTGGCAACCGATGAGGCGGGCATTCAGTTTCGCATCCTCAATTCCAGCAAGGGCCCGGCTGTGCGCGCCACACGTGCGCAGGCCGACCGGGTGCTGTACAAGGCCGCGATCCGGCGCATGCTGGAAAACCAACCCCATTTGTCCATCTTTCAGCAAGCGGTCGACGACCTGCTGGTCGAGGGCGACCGCGTGGTGGGTGCGGTCACGCAAATTGGTCTGAGCTTTCGCGCCAAAACGGTGGTGCTTACCGCCGGCACTTTTTTGGACGGCAAGATCCATGTGGGCATGAACCACTACGCTGCCGGACGCGCGGGCGATCCGCCTGCGGCACGTCTGAGCGCGCGCCTCAAAGAGCTCCAGCTTCCGCAGGGCCGCCTGAAAACCGGCACGCCACCGCGCATTGATGGCCGCAGCATTGACTTCAGCAAATGCCTGGAGCAACCTGGCGACGGCATGCCCAGCGGCATGAGCCCGGCGATGCCGGTGTTCAGCTTTATGGGGCGTGTGGAGCAGCACCCGCAACAAATGCCGTGCTGGATCACGCACACCAATGCGCGCACGCACGAGATTATTCGCAGCGGCTTTGACCGTAGCCCCATGTTCACCGGCAACATCGAGGGCGTAGGCCCGCGCTACTGCCCCAGTGTGGAAGACAAGGTCAACCGCTTTGCCGACAAAGAGAGCCACCAGATTTTCCTGGAGCCCGAGGGCCTGACCACCCACGAGTACTACCCCAACGGCATTTCGACCAGCCTGCCCTTTGACATCCAGTACGACTTGGTGCGCAGCATGGCGGGCTTGGAAAACGCCCATATTCTTCGCCCCGGCTACGCCATTGAATACGACTACTTTGACCCGCGTGGTCTGAAAAGCAGTTTCGAGACGCGCCATATTGGCGGCTTGTTTTTTGCCGGGCAGATCAACGGTACCACCGGCTACGAAGAGGCTGCGGCCCAAGGTCTGTTTGCCGGCGTGAATGCGGCGCTGCAAGCGGGCGCTCGCACGGCCTGGAGCGCAGACACCTGGCTACCTGGACGGGACGAGGCCTACCTCGGCGTGCTGGTGGACGACCTGATTACCAAGGGCGTGACCGAGCCCTACCGCATGTTCACCAGCCGCGCGGAGTTCCGCTTGCAGCTGCGTGAGGACAACGCCGATGTGCGCTTGACCGAAACCGGGCGCGCCCTGGGCTTGGTCGATGACGCCCGCTGGGAGGCGTTTTGCCGCAAGCGGGAGGCTGTTTCACGTGAAACCGAACGCCTGCGCTCGATCTGGGTGAACCCCAACAACCTGCCTGCCGAAGAGTCGCTGCGGGTGCTGGGCAAATCCATTGAGCACGAATACAACCTGGCCGACTTGCTGCGCCGCCCGGACGTACGCTACGCCGACTTGATGGGCATGGACGGCGGACGCTATGCGGATGCCGCACTCACGGCCGCTGCGGATGGCACCGCCTCCGACGTGTTTGTGGCCAGCGTGATTGAGCAAGTGGAGATTGCTGCCAAATATTCGGGTTATATCGAGCGCCAGAAAGAAGAAGTCGGCCGCGCGGCCTATTACGAGAACTTGCGCCTGCCAGCGGAGCTGGACTACATGCAGGTGTCGGCCCTGAGCTTTGAAGCACGCCAGCGGCTGAACCAGCATCGACCCGAAACGCTGGGTCAGGCGTCTCGCCTCTCGGGCATCACGCCCGCCACCATCTCGCTCTTGTTGATTCACCTGAAAAAAGGCAATTTCCGCGAATTTGCCACGCCTGTGCCCTTGCCGCAGGAGCACGCGTGAGCAAGGCTTTGGAGGCGCCGCTGCGCGCCGGCCTGCAGTCGCTGGGCTTGGATCTGAATGACGCGCAGGTCGAGGCCTTGCTCGACTACCTCAGTCTGATTCAAAAATGGACCCGGGTGTACAACTTGACGGCGGTGCGCGATCCGCAAGAAATGCTCACCCACCACTTGCTCGACAGTTTGGCCGTCATTGCCCCTATGCGTCAGCAGCTGGCTGAACGGGGTTTGAGCGAGCCGCTCCGGGTGTTGGATGTGGGCTCGGGTGCGGGCTTGCCGGGTGTGGTGTTGGCCATCTGCTGCCCTGCCTTGACTGTGCATTGTGTGGACACGGTGGCGAAAAAAGCGGCCTTTGTTCAGCAGGTCGCGGTGAGTCTGAAGTTGCCCAACTTGCGCGGCATCCACGCGCGGGTGGAGAGTTTGACGGAGCCCTACGACCTGGTCTGCTCGCGGGCCTTTGCGTCGCTGCTGGATTTCACGACCTGGTCGGCCGCCGCCTTGGCGCCTACAGGGGTTTGGATGGCGATGAAAGGCAAAGATCCGCAGGCCGAAATAGACGCCTTGGGCGCAGCGCTGCGCGTGTTTCACGTGGAACCGTTGCAGGTGCCGGGCCTGGAGGCCGATCGCTGTCTGGTCTGGATGCGTCGCGCCTGAGCCTTGCTAACGTAAACTCGCCCCCTCACTTCAGGACTTCCATGTTTGGCGTTAGCGATTACGGCACCTTTGTTGGCACCATTGTGGTGTTTCTGCTGATTCCCGGTCCGGGCAATCTGGCCCTGGTGCTGTCGACCAGCAAGGGCGGCGTGCGCGGCGGCTTGGCGGCCACCCTTGGGGTGATTGTGGGCGACCAGGTGCTGCTGTGGTTGGCGGTGGCGGGTGTGGCGGCTTTGCTGGCCGCCTACCCTGCAGCCTTTCAGGCGGTGCAGTGGGTCGGTGCGGGGTATTTGGCGTGGTTGGGTGGTTTCATGCTCACATCGAAAGCAGGCGCGCCGTCCGCCATCGATATCCGCCCGCACCATTACCTGCGCCAAGCCCTGTTCATCACCCTGCTCAACCCCAAGGCGATATTGTTTTACATGGCGTTTTTTCCTTTGTTTGTGGATCCGGTGCGACAACAAGGCTTGATCACTTATGGCGCAATGGCCGCCACGATTGCGGCGCTGACCTTTGCTTATGGCTTGGGCGCGACTTTGCTCACCCACTTTTTTGCAGAGCGCGTGCGCGCCAACCCCTTGATTGGTCGCGTTTTGGAAAAAGTAGCCGGTGTTTTTTTGATCGGCTTTGGCCTCAAGCTGGTGGCCTCGCAGTGATGCGGGCACGCCCCGTTCCACGTGAAACCCCATTGCGGCTAGCCCCTTTATTTTTCCAGCGACACTGACCATGGCCAAAATTTTCTGCATTGCGAACCAAAAAGGTGGCGTTGGCAAAACGACGACCACGGTGAACCTGGCCGCAGGTTTGGCCAAGTTGGGTCAGCGCGTGCTGATGATTGACTTGGATCCCCAGGGCAATGCCACCATGGGCTCGGGCGTAGACAAGCGCAGCATTCAGCTCAGCGTGTACGACGTGCTGCTTGAGTCGGCCAGTGTGGCGGAGGCGCGTGTTCGCAGCGACAAACTGGTGGCTGCGGGCTGCAGCTACGACATCCTGGGCGCCAACCGTGAACTCGCGGGCGCGGAAGTGGAAATGGTGGAGTTGGAACGCCGTGAGCGCCGCCTCAAAACGGCCCTGGCGGAGGTCGACAAGGACTACGACTTTGTGCTGATCGACTGCCCGCCATCGCTTTCCATGCTGACACTCAATGGTTTGTGCTGCGCCGATGGCGTGGTGGTGCCCATGCAATGTGAGTACTTCGCCCTGGAAGGCCTGACCGACCTGGTCAACACCATCAAACAGGTCAAGGCCAACTTGAACGACGACTTGCGCATCATCGGTTTGCTGCGCGTGATGTTTGATCCGCGCATCACCTTGCAGCAGCAGGTGAGCGAGCAGCTCACCGCCCATTTTGGCGACAAGGTGTTTGAGACCATCATCCCGCGCAATGTCCGCTTGGCCGAGGCGCCTAGCTATGGTTTGCCCGGTGTGGCGTTTGACCCCAGCTCCAAAGGCGCGCAGGCCTTCGTAGCCTTTGCGGCAGAGATGCTGCGCCGCTTGCCCAACGCACACTAAGACCGATGAGCACCCCTGTCTTGTTGCTGCCCGGTTGGCAGAACTCCGGCCCCGCCCATTGGCAAAGCCGCTGGGAAGCCCTCTACGGCTACCAGCGCGTGGAGCAGCACGACTGGATGCAACCCCTGCGCGGCGACTGGATCACCCGGCTCGAAGAAGTGGTGCTTGCACAGCCCTCTCCTTGCGTTCTGGTGGCCCACAGCCTGGGCTGTTTGCTGGTATCTGCTTGGGCAGCCTGCTCGCGCAACACGCACCGCGTGCAAGCGGCCTTGCTGGTGGCCCCGGGTGATGCAGAGCGTGAAGAACTGCGTCCGGTACTGCACAGCTGGTCTCCGGTGGTTGCGCAACGCCTGCCCTTCGCCAGTGTGCTGGCGGGCAGCCACAACGATCCCTATTGCAGCCTGGAGCGTGCGCAGTGGTTTGCACAGGCCTGGGGTGCGCAGTGGCATGACTGCGGACATGCCGGACATATCAACGCGGATTCGCAGTTAGGCGACTGGCCCGATGGCCACGCACTGCTGCAGTCCCTCCTCTCTAACAAGGAAGCCCACCATGGCCACTAAAAAACCCAAAGGCCTCGGAATGGGCCTCGAAGCCCTGCTAGGCCCCAAAGTCCAGGACGCTGCGCCCGACACCCCCCTGGACGCCAGCCTGCCCACCACCCTGCTGTTGGGCGACATGGTGGCCGGCATCTACCAGCCGCGCACCCACATGGATGAGGGTGCGCTCTACGAGTTGGCCGAAAGCATCAAAGCCCAAGGCATCATGCAGCCGATTCTGGTGCGCGAGCTCGACGCCGCGCGCGCCAATGCGCACCGGCCCGAGGGCTCGAGCCGCCCGGTGTATGAAATCATTGCCGGCGAGCGGCGATTTCGTGCGGCCAAGCTCGCGGGCCTGGACCGGGTTCCGGTGATGGTGCGCAATGTGGCGGACGAAGCCGCCGCCGCCATGGCCTTGATCGAGAACATGCAGCGTGAAGACCTCAATCCGCTCGAAGAAGCGCAGGGCCTGCAGCGTTTGATCAAAGAATTTGGCCTGACCCATGAGCAGGCCGCGCAGTCAGTGGGCCGTTCGCGCAGTGCGGCCAGCAACCTGATGCGTTTGCTCAACCTGGCCGATCCGGTGCAGTCCATGCTGATGGCCGGTGACATTGACATGGGCCATGCCCGCGCCCTGCTCGCGCTGGACCGCGCCACGCAAATCACCGCCGCCAACCAGATTGCCAACAAAAAGCTCTCGGTGCGCGAAGCCGAAAGCCTGGTGAAAAAACTGGGCGCCGAGTTTTCTTTGGTGGCATCGAAGCCGAAAAAAGAGAAGTCGCGTGACCTGAAAAGGGTCGAGGAAGAGCTGTCGGACTTGTTCCAAGCCCAGGTCGAAGTGCTTATCAAAAAAAGAATTAAGCGTGCAGGCCGCATCGAAGAAATGGGAGAAGTCGTCATCCAATTTGGATCACTCGAAGCGCTCAATGGCTTGATTGAGCGCTTGGCGCCGCACGGCAATCGTTAGTTTTCCATGACGGGTTCGAACGACCTTGTACCTGCGCCTCGCAGCCGCTGGCGTGCTGCGCCGCCTTGGCCCTTGCCAGCCTTGCTGAGCTGGGGTGTGAGCTGGGCGGCGTTTCGTATTCTCTTGCTGCGCGATTGGCCCATGGGCTTTGCCTTGCTTGTCGCCGCCCTGTTGGGTGTGGTGCTGAGCTTGTGGGGCGATAGCTGGTGGCGCAAGGCGGTGGTGGCCGCGGGGTTCCCGGTGTCTTTTGCCTTGAGCCTGCCGCTCTTGGGCCTGGGCGATATGCCCGCCTGGTTTTGGCTGCTGCCGCTGGTGGTGATGTTGCTCGTCTACCCCATGAACACCTGGGCCGACGCACCGCTGTTTCCCACGCCCGCACAGGCATTGCTGTCCTTGCCGGACTATGCCCCCTTGCCCACCGGCGCGCGCGTGCTTGATGCGGGCTGCGGTCTGGGGCACGGCTTGCTGGCGCTGCGCAAAGCCTACCCCCAAGCGCAGTTTTACGGCCTGGAGTGGAGTGCTTCTTTGCGCTGGCTCTGCGCCTTGCGCCTGCCCTGGGCCCGCATTAGCCGCGGGGACATTTGGCAGGCGGATTGGTCGGGCTACCAAATGGTGTACCTGTTCCAGCGGCCCGAGAGCATGCCCAAAGCGGTGGCCAAAGCGCACAAAGAACTTCGCACCGGCGCTACGATGGTGAGCCTGGACTTTGAGGCCACCGAGCTCGTGCCAACCCATCGCTATAAGGCAAGCGATGGCAAAATGGTATGGATTTACAAAACGCCCTTCATTTTTGCAAGGCCCTAGCATGTCCGTTACCCAGCACGTCTCCTCGCCATTTGCTACCTTGGACGCCCCTGTCGTCTCTGCAGCCCAGGTGGTGTTGTTTGCCATGTCAACGCTGGCGGAGCGCCGTGATGCTGACACCGAAGCCCATTTGTTGCGCGTGCAAGGCTATGTGCGGCTGTTGGCCAAAGCATTGCAGCAGATGCCCGCATTGGCGCCGGTTTTGACCACTGAGTACGTGAACCATCTGGTGCAAGGCGTGCTGTTTTATGACATTGGCACCCTGGCGATACCTGAGCGCATTCTGCTCAAACCCGGGCACTTCACCCCCGAAGAACGCAGCACCATGCAAAGCCATACGGTGCGCGGCTACAAGGCGCTATTACAGGCCGAAAAAACCTGTGGTCCCGCCGACGCCTGGCTGCCAATGGCCAAGGAATTGGCCTTGTCGCACCATGAACACTGGGACGGCCAAGGCTACCCAGAACAACGCGCTGGCGATGCCATTCCCTTGTGCGCCCGCATTGTTGCGGTGGCTGATGTGTACGACGCCATGGTGAGCAACAAGGTCTACAAAAGAGGCATGTCGCATATGCAAGCAGTGGAATGCATTGCCGCCGAACGGGGTGCGCAGTTTGATCCGGCGGTGGTGGACGCTTTTCTGTCCTGCGCGGCCGAGATTGAGCAGGTGGCTCGCCACCATGCAGATACGGATCAGGACCTGCAACAAAAAATGGAAACCCTTGCTGAAGCCATCGCCGAACACTCGGTGATGTAACACGCAGAACGCTACAAGCTATGTCAAACCGCCTTACGCAAATCGCCACCCGCACCGGAGACAGCGGCACCACCGGCCTGGGTGACAACAGCCGCGTTTCCAAAAACAGCTTGCGTGTGCATGCCATGGGGGATGTGGACGAACTCAACTCCCATATTGGCGTGTTGTTGTGTGAGGCCATGCCCGAAGGCGTGCGCAAGGTGCTGGTCGAGATTCAGCATCAGCTGTTCAACTTGGGCGGAGAGCTGTCGATCCCTGGCTTTGAGCTGCTCAAGAGCGAGGCGGTGCTCGCCTTGGATGAAGCCTTGGAAACCTATAACCGCGACCTGCCCCGCTTGCAGGAGTTCATTCTGCCGGCGGGCACCCGGGCTGCGTCTTTGGCCCACGTCTGCCGCACCGTGGCCCGCCGCGCGGAGCGCGCGGTCGTGGCGCTGGGCAACGAAGAGGCGCTCAAAGAGACGCCGCGCCAGTACCTCAATCGCCTGTCGGATTTGATGTTTGTGTTGGCCCGCGTACTCAACCGCCACCGCACCGATGGCACCGTGGGTGACGACGTCTATTGGAAAAGCGAGCGCATGGCCGCCAAGGGCTAAGCTTTCGCTGCGCTGCGGCCTATCGCGGCGCCAAAATCGCCATGGTGATGCGCGAGATACAGCTCATGTCCCCCGCATCGTCGCGCAGTTCGATTTGCCACACATGGGTGGTGCTGCCCCGGTGAATCGGGCGTGCGGTGCCGGTGACCCAGCCCCCGCGCACGCCTTTGAGGTGGTTGGCGTTGATATCCAAGCCGACCGCGCGGTAACCGGGCGGGCACGAAAAAGCGGCTCCGCAGGAACCTAGCGTTTCTGCCAGCACGACCGAGACACCACCGTGCAGCAAACCGTAGGGCTGGCGGGTACGCTCATCCACTGGCACGCGCCCCACGAGGTAGTCGTCCCCCACCTCCAAGAACTCAATGCCCAAATGGCTGTCCGCGGTACCCGTGGTACTTTGCGTCAGTAGTTCAACAGAGATGGGCTTTTGCCAAATGCGCATGGGCGAATCCTCGACATCAAAGCCAGCACTGTAGCCGCCTTCCCGCGAGCTCGTGTGCAGCCGCAGTCACTCAGGCGAAAGTCTTGGCCAGCTCTGCAATGTGCTGGGGAGAAATACCGCAGCATCCACCCACGATGGTTGCCCCCTGGTCCACCCAGCGCTGCGCCCAGCCCACATAGGACAGAGGATCCAGGTCCTCGCGGATATCCAGAATGACCGCATTGGCCGTGGCCTTTTTGGACTGCGCGGGAAAGGCATTGGCATACACCCCGATATCGACCGCCGCACCTGCGATCGCCTTCTTGGCCGCAACCACGGCCGCTTCCATGACTTCCGGCTGGCTGCAGTTGAATAAAACGGCCTTCGCACCCAAAGCCAGTGCGGCGTGGACGGCGCTGCTCACCGTTTCGCCAGAGCGCAACACCGGAGCGTCGCCCTCGGGCTCATCGTCCAGGGTGAACGAAATCCACAGAGGCTTCGCGTTGCCATTCAAGGCGGCACGTACCGCATGAATTTCGGCAATCGAGCTCTGGGTCTCGGCCAGCCACACATCGACTAAATCATCCATGCCTGCAATGAGCGCCTGGTGAATACGTACCGATGCGTCGCGCTCAAACAAGTCAGGCCGGTACGAGCCCAGCGCAGGCGGCAAGGAGCCCGCCACCGTCACAGGGCGCGCGGCGGCGTCTGCACTGGCGCGCGCCAGCTCGGCCGCCAAGCGGGCCAAGGCCACGCCCTGGTCGTCAAAACGCTCCTGCCCAATATGAAAAGGCACCACCGCATAACTGTTGGTCGTAATGATTTGGGCACCACCATGTACAAACGCGTCGTGCGCCTGGCGCACAAACTGCGGGCCTTTTAACAGCGCGAGCGCCGACCACTCCGGTTGCTGAAAGGGTGCGCCCATGCGCTTGAGTTCGCGGCCCATGCCACCGTCCAGAATTTTGATGCCTGCCATCGCTGTGATCTCCTAGGGAATCGTGTGGACCCATTGTGCCTGTGGCCAAGTTCACTCTGTTCGTGGTTTCCAGGCGGTCACTTCAATTTCAATTTTCATGCGTGGATCCAGCAGACCCGCGCATACCATGGTGGCCGCTGGCCGGGCAATCCCCAGGTATTCGCGCAGAACAGGCCAGCAGGCTTCAAAGTCGGGAGTATCCGGAAGGATGTAATTCACCCGCACCACGTCGTCCAGGCTGGCGCCTGCTTGTGCCAAGGCGGCGGCAATGTTTTTGAAGCACTGCGCGGCCTGCTCACGCACGTCATCGGAGATGGTCATGGTGGCGTAATCAAATCCGGTGGTGCCAGAGACCAGCACCCAATCACCCGCCACCACGGCCCGCGAGTAGCCTATGTCGGTTTCAAAATGGGAGCTGGAGCTGATGGTGTGGCGTTTCATACAGATTCCCTTGTACCGCAGATTGCGTGAGAGGTAATGCCATCCAAAATTTGAATAGTAGTACCATGGAGTGCTTAATGCTGTGCGCAGACCACATGAATGGCGCGCGAGTTGAATGCTATTTTCGCGGCTTCGCGGATGGCGGCGTCTAATTTTTGGAGGCGGTATGAAGGAACACCCCGTGGGTCCGCAGGAGGCTCCGGAATCGGCAGTCACACCAAAACCTACGTATGTCTCGCTGACCGCAGGGCAGCGGGAAATGCTGCTGGAATCGCCCCTCTTGCACGGGGTGCCCTATGCATCGGTATTCGATTGGTTGCACTACACACCCGTGCGGGCGCTGCAGCGTGGCGAGACGCTGATCGAAAGTGGCGTCCCGCATGGAAAGCTTTTTTTGGTGGTCAGTGGCCAGTTGTCGGTGTGGCTGGATCCCATGCCGGAAATGCCGGATGAGAACACAGCACAACGCACGATGTCAGGCCCCGAAGTCGCGCGCATTTTTCCGGGTCAGTCGCTGGGAGAGCAAGGACTGATCGACGGCCAGCCACCGAGTGTGTGGGCTATTGCTGCTCGGGAATCCCGGGTATTGGCTATTCCGACCGAGATGGCCTGGCAGACCATGCAAGCGGAGCCGAAAATTGCATTGAATTTGCTGCGCATGCTTTCCGATCGCGTGCGCAAGGCCAATGACGGTCTTCGCGGTGCCATCGCGAACCAGCAACGTTTGGCGCGTGATGCTGACACCGACGCACTGACAGGTTTGCACAACCGCCGTTGGATGGAAAACATGTTTCCGCGCACTTTGCAGCGCTTTCAAATGTCCGAGCGCCCGGTGTCGGTATTGATGGTGGACATTGACTTTTTCAAACGGGTCAACGACGAGTTTGGCCACGCCGTCGGTGACCAAGTCCTGCGCGAATCCGCCCAACGCCTGCTGCGCATGTTGCGCCCCGCAGACCTGTGCGCACGCTTTGGCGGGGAAGAGTTCTGTATTTTGTTACCCGAGTTGGACGCTGACCAAGCCACCGTGATTGCCCAGCGCGTGTTGGCAGCGTTTGACTCCGAACCGCTGGACCTGGACTCAGGCGCTACGCTCAAAATCAGCGTGTCTATCGGGGTGGCCGACTGGGACCACGAGGCAGGCTTCCATGACTTGGTGCGCGCGGCTGATACCGCCCTTTACCAAGCCAAGCGCGATGGCCGCAACCGGGTGGTCACGGCACACCGCAACTCCTTAAGCCGCTAAGCGCTGCTCAAGCTGGGCCTTGGTGGCTACCAGCTCTGCGGGCAGGTGGTAGGCCAGTTGGGTAAACAGTTCGGTGTGCAGCGCGATTTCGTGCTTCCAGTCTGCTTTGTCCAAGCTGGTGACCGTCGCAAACTGGGCTGGCGTGAACTCCAGACCGTCCCAGGTGATTTCGCCGTAGGTCGGGCTCACGCCAAAACCGGTTTCCTGGCCCTTGGCCGTGCCCTCCAGGCGGTCAATCATCCACTTGAGCACACGCATGTTTTCGCCGTACCCTGGCCAGACAAACTTGCCGTCCTCGCCTTTGCGGAACCAGTTGACGCAGTAAATGGCGGGTAGCTTGGCGCCCTTGGCGCCGAGCGTGCTACCCAGGTTGAGCCAATGTTGGAAGTAGTCACTCACGTTGTAGCCGGTGAATGGCAACATCGCAAACGGGTCGCGCCGAACCACACCTTGCTGGCCCACGGCCGCAGCCGTGGTTTCAGAGCCCATGGTCGCAGCCATGTAGACCCCTTCTACCCAGTTGCGTGCTTCGGTCACCAGTGGCACGGTGGTGGAACGGCGGCCGCCGAAGATGAACGCGTCGATCGGCACGCCGGCTGGGTCATCCCAGGCACTGTCCAGTGCGGGGTTGTTACCTGCAGCCACCGTGAATCGCGAGTTGGGGTGGGCCGCCTTGGCGCCAGTGTCGCGCGCAATTTGGGGTGTCCAATCCTTGCCTTGCCAGTCGATCAGGTGATCGGGCATGCTGCCCGTGTCTTTTTCCATGCCTTCCCACCAGACGTCGCCGTCATCGGTCAGCGCCACATTGGTAAAGATGACATCGTGGCCCAGGCTGGCCATGCAGTTGGGGTTGGTGTGGTAGTTGGTGCCGGGGGCCACGCCGAAGTAGCCCGCCTCGGGGTTGATGGCGTACAGCTTGCCGTCGGAATGGGGCTTAACCCAGGCAATATCGTCGCCAATGGTGCTGACCTTCCAGCCATGGAAGCCCTCGGGGGGCACTAGCATGGAGAAATTGGTTTTGCCACAGGCGCTGGGGAATGCCGCTGCCACATGGTATTTTTTGCCCGCCGGATTGGTCACACCCAAAATCAGCATGTGCTCGGCCAGCCAGCCCTGGTCGCGGCCCATGGTGGAGGCAATGCGCAGCGCAAAACATTTCTTGCCCAGCAAGGCATTGCCGCCGTAGCCGGAGCCATAGGACCAGATTTCACGCGTCTCGGGGAAGTGCACGATGTACTTGGTCTTGTTGCACGGCCATTTCACGTCGGCCTGGCCTGCGGCCAACGGCGCTCCCACGGTGTGCATGCAAGGCACAAAATCGCCGTCGGTTCCCAGCACGTCATACACCGCGCGGCCCATGCGGGTCATGATGCGCTGGTTGACCGCAACGTAGGCGCTGTCGCTGATCTCGATGCCGATGTGGGCGATGTGGGAGCCCAGCGGCCCCATTGAGAAGGGCACCACATACATGGTGCGCCCGGCCATGCAGCCGTCAAACAGGGGGTTGAGCGTGGCGCGCATTTCGCCGGGCTCCATCCAGTTGTTGGTCGGACCAGCGTCTTCTTTGCGGGTGCTGCAAATGTAGGTGCGGTCTTCCACGCGGGCCACATCGCTTGGGTCGGAGCAGGCCAAAAAGCTGTTGGGACGCTTGGCGGGGTTGAGCTTGGTGAAGGTGCCTGCATCCACCAGGCGTTGGCACAGGGCCTGGTATTCCTCCTGGGAGCCGTCACACCAGTGGATGGCAGCAGGCTTGCACAGGGCCGCCATGTCGGCGACCCAGGCGATCAGGCGGGGATGTTTGACAAAGTCCGGGGTGTTGAGTTCCAGCCCGCGCATCACAGGTGAGTTCATTGAAAAGCTCCAAAGTTTAAAAATCGTCTTTTCAAAAACCACACAGGGGCGCGCGTGGGCTTTGAAAAGACCGCTCATGCGACAGGTGCCAACGTGCGGAAGGCAATTTTAGAAAGACGTACTGGAGTTACAAAGCGATTACAGCCAATAGTTATGCAAAAGTCGCATAACTTTGGCGCAGCTTACGGGCCCTGAAAACGCTTTGTTAGGGGCTTAAAGTGTCTCGGTGTGGCCGTCGACGGCCAGTTCCTGGCCCGAGATGCGCGCGCCCGCGCGGGAGGTCAGGAAAAGTGCCAAATGGGCAATGTCCTGGGGGTCAATCAAGGTTTTGAGTGAGGCGGCTTGCACCATTTCCTGGTGCACCTGCGCATGGCTGCGTCCGGTTTTGAGCGCCTCGGCAGCGATCACCCGGTCTATGCGCTCACCGGCAACTGACCCAGGACAAATGCAGTTGACCCGCACCCCGGCGGGGCCTAACTCTTGCGCCAAGGTGCGTGTCAGCCCCCGGATCGCCCATTTGGCCGAGGCGTACGGCGCGCGCCGGGGGAATCCGAACAGGCCCGCCGTGGACGACATATTGATGATGGAGCCGCTGCCCTGGGCACGCAAAATGGGCGCCGCCAGGCGCGCGCACAAGAACGCAGAATCCAAATTGATCGCCATGCACTGGCGCCAGTCGGCCAGGCTGATGTCTTCCACGTTGGCGGTGGGTCCGGCCACGCCCGCGTTGCTAATGAGCACATCCAAGCCCCCAAGGTGCGCGACCCCAGCCGCGAAGAAGGCGGCAACCTGCGACTCGTCACTCACATCACAGACGATTCCTGCGAGTGCGGGCCGCGAAGCGAGCGTGGCATTCAAGGCCGACACATTGACGTCGCAAATAAACACCCGAGCCCCGGCTGCTGCAAAGGCGTCGGCCATGGCCAGGCCGATCCCGGAGGCGGCGGCGGTAATCAAAACACGTTGGTTCAGGTGGGTCATGGTGAGATCGGCGGCAGTGGCACAAGCCGCCACTGTAGCGGTGTGCCAAGCGGCCTCGCGCTTAAAAGTGCCATCGCTGGCAGCCTGCGCGACTGAGGTGAAAATCGCGATCATGAAATTTCGCTTATCCCGCCCTCTGCAAAGTGCCTTGGTAATTCTGGGTGCTGTGCTTTTGTTGTCCTGGGCTTATCACCGCTACGGCGGGCTCGGAGTCGCTGGAGCCTTGGGTGCGCTCGTGATGTGTGCGCTGGTCTACCTGTCGCGCTTTATCAAGGTGATGCGCCTCGCCGCCCAGCGCCCGGTGGGCCATGTAGACAGCGCGGTCATGTTGAACGCCCGCCTCGGCAAGGGCATGCCCTTGCTTCGCGTCATCGGCGCGACCGGTGCGTTGGGCCAGGCACTGACCGAGCCTGGCGTGGAGCCGGAGTTATTTCGCTGGACCGACGAGTCGCTCGCCAGCGTGGAATGTGAATTCACGGATGGGCGCCTCACGCGTTGGACCTTGTTGCGACCCAGCGCCGAAGTCACAGACGCCGCCCAGTAAAATCGAGGACTTCGCTTTTTAGCCTCATCTTCCAAAGGACTACTGCCATGACCGCCATGCCCCCATCCATGTCTGACCGCGACGGAAAAATCTGGATGGACGGCCACATGGTCGATTGGCGTGACGCCAAGATCCACGTGCTGAGCCACACGCTGCACTATGGCTGCGGCGCATTTGAGGGCGTGCGGGCCTACAACACCTCCAAAGGCACGGCCATCTTCCGCTTGGAAGAGCACACCGAGCGCTTGTTCAACAGCGCCAAAATTTTGCGCATGAACATCCCATTCACCAAAGAGCAGGTGATGGAAGCGCAAAAAGCCGTGGTGCGCGACAACCACCTGGAGAGCTGCTACCTGCGCCCGCTGACCTGGATCGGCGACAAGAAACTGGGCGTTTCGCCCAAGGGCAACACCATCCATTTGATGGTCGCTGCATGGGCTTGGGGTGCTTATTTGGGTGAAGAGGGCATGAAACGCGGCATCCGCGTGAAGGTCTCTAGCTACACACGCCACCACGTCAACATCACCATGACGCAGGCCAAAGCAGTGTCCAACTACACCAACTCCATCCTGGCCAATATGGAAGCCACGGACGACGGCTACGACGAAGCCATGCTGCTCGACACCAATGGCTTTGTGTCTGAAGGCGCAGGAGAAAACCTGTTTGTGGTGAAAGACGGCGTGGTCTACACGCCGGACCTCTCTGCAGGCGCCCTCAACGGCATTACCCGCAACACCGTGATGCACATTTGCAAAGACCTGGGGCTGGAGCTGGTGCAAAAGCGCATCACCCGCGACGAGGTCTATATCTGCGATGAAGCCTTCTTCACCGGCACCGCCGCTGAAGTCACGCCGATTCGTGAACTCGACCGCATTGCCCTGGGCAAAGACGGCTATGTGGGTACACGTGGACCGATCACTGAAAAAATCCAAGCGGCGTTTTTTGACATCGTGAATGGCCGCAACCCCAAGTATGCACACTGGCTGACCCTGGTCTAAGCAACAGCCCATTCCGTACCGAAAACCGCTATGTCCTCATCGACCATCACCCTGCTGGCCAAAGACCTCAATCCCCAAGGTGGCGTGTACTGCCCCAGCCCCTTGGCGGACATGAAAACCTGGAACACCCATCCCAAGGTTTACCTGGACGTGGCCCACAGCGGCCAGGCCAAGTGCCCCTATTGCGGCACCGTCTACCAACTCAAGGACGGCGAGCATTTCGAAGGGCACTGAGGGCGCCGCGAGGGCGCACAGCCCATGACCCGCACCCTGATCATCGCGCCCCAATGGATTGGCGACGCGGTCATGACCGAACCTTTGCTGCGCAGGCTGCAGGCACGCGGCGAGCGCATCACCGTCGCGGCCTTGCCTTGGGTGGCGCCGGTCTACCGTGCCATGCCGCAGGTAGAGCGTGTGATCGAATTTCCTTTTGCCCATGGCGGTCTGCAGTGGTCTGCCCGCCGGGCGATGGCGCGCGAACTGCGCGGCCAGTTTGACCGCGCGGTGGTCTGCCCCAATTCACTCAAAAGCGCTCTGATCCCCTGGTGGGCGGGCATTGCCGAGCGTGTGGGTTACCACGGCGAATCCCGTTGGGGCCTGCTCAGCACCCGCCTGACCAACCCCTCCAAAACAGACCGTCCACCGATGGTGGCGTTTTATGGTGCGCTCAGTGGCGAAGACAGTTTTGCCACAGAGCAGCCGCAGCTCACTCTTGCGCCCACTGAGGTAGCGGCAGCACTTGCTCCCTGGGCTTTGGCACGTGGCGCATACGCTGTACTGGTGCCCGGCGCGGAATATGGACCTGCCAAGCGCTGGCCGGCGGCCCACTTTGCGGCCCTGGCAGGGCAGCTCGCACAAACCAGCGGGCAGGCCATCGTCTTGTTGGGTTCTGCCAAAGACGCGCCCGTCTGCGCCGAAATCGCACAGGCGGTTTTGGCGGCCGGCTCTGGCCTTTGTCTGGACCTTTCGGGCCGCACCGGCCTGGACGAAGCCCTGGCGCTCGTCAGTGCAGCGCATGCTGTCGTGAGCAACGACTCTGGGATGATGCACGTGGCCGCTGCTTTTGCTGTGCCGCAGGTCGCTATTTTTGGGTCGTCGAGCCCGCGCCACACCCCCCCGCTCAGTGCCCATGCCCGCGTGGTCTGGCTCAAAGACGACCCCGAATACCGGCCCGCACTGGACTGCGCGCCCTGTTTTGAACGCGTCTGCCCCCTGGGCCATACCCGTTGCTTGCAGGACGTGAGCCCGCAAAGGGTGCTGAATTTGTTGCCTTGACGGCCGACTAAATCAAGGGATGGGTGAAAATCGGCCCACCATGAAATCTGCCGAATCCGATCGCCCGCAAACCGCCAGCCAAGCCCCCCAACTCTTGC
>CANBQX010000006.1 GCA_947371775.1 Comamonadaceae bacterium | reverse complement strand
AGCGGCTCCAGCATTTCTTCGGGCTCCAGCTCTTCGCGGATTTCAGCGCAAATGCGGGTCAGGTCCATGCGTGCGGCTTGCACATTGCGCTGGCAAAAGGTCAGCTGTGCACCCAGGTGCACATGGTCGCCAATGGCAATGGCCTGGCGTCCCGGGTCCAGGCCGATGATGTGGCGCACCAGCACATCGCTGCCAAAGTTGCCGGTCTTTCGCACCGCCGCACTGTCACTGCCCGTGGGCGGTTGCGACATGCCCGCCAGTGTGGCGCGCACCGCTTGCAGCGCCTCTTGCGGCTCGTTCAAAGACACCGACAACTCGTTGAGGAGAACCTCCAGCGCGGGCTCGCCATCGAGCGTGAGTACCACGTTGTCCTGGCAGTCGGTGACCACCCGGGTTTGCGAAACGGGCTTGCAGCCTTGTGTGACGCGCGAAACCAAACCCACGTCCGGTCCAAACGCCACGCCACTCAAGCCGCCGCTGAACACCCCACCAGCGTGCCCCTGGCCACGCACATTGCCGTCGGCGGCCAGCGCAAATTGCACGCTGGTGCTGCGGCTGCTGGCCAGGCCGCCAAACAAATAGCCGCTGTCGGTGCGGGCAGACATTTCGGTCAGCAGTTCGCCCAACTCGGCGGTGGAGGGATCGGCGTGCACCAGCGCGGTGTGCGCTTCAAACGCCATGCCCAGCGGTGACACACCCGAGAACACGCGGTACTGGTCGCTGGGCAAGTCCAGCAGCATCACAGCCAGGGCGGGCTCGTCAAAGTATTCCGCGTTGTTGGTGGCAATGCCAATGCCCACGGTGCCCGACCAGTCGGTCACCATGGGCAATTCAGCGCTCAGGTAGTCCAGCAGCTCTTTGGCGTCTTGCGCATAGTGGTCGGTGATGTAGAGCAAGGCCAGCGTGGGCGCTGCCGCATGCTGCGGGTTGGCCATCTGGGCGCGCAACTGCGCCAAGACCAAGCTGGCCGCCATCTGCCACTGCGGGTGCGTGGCATGGGCATAGGAAAACACCTTCATGGGCTCTTCGGTACCCGGCGCTTAGCTGGCGCGTCGGCGGGCCGGTGCTGCTGCAGCGCGGGTCGCCGATTTCTTGGCGGGTGCTTTGCGGGAGACGGCCTTCTTAACAGCGGTTTTTTTGGCCGCAGGTTTTGCGCTTGCAGGGGTTTTGGGTGCCGACTTTTTGACCGCAGGGGCGGCGGCGACTTTTTCGCTCACCTCCTTGAAGGCGTTGGCGGCAATGGTCTGGAACTGCTGGGTCAACGAGCCCCAGAGTTGCAGCGGATCGACCACGCCTGCGGCAGGTTTTTCTTCTGCGGATGGGGTGGGTTCGGGCGCGGGTGTGGGTTCTGGGCTCGCTGCGGGCCCAGGCTCAGGCGTTGGGGCTGCGGCCGGTGGCATCGGCCAACCCGCGGAGGCGGGTGCGGCAGCGGGCGTGGCAGACCCTGGTGCACCCATGGTGAAGTTCATGCCCTTGAGGGTTTGCATGGTCATCTTTTGCACTTCCAGCGCTTGGATGGTGGCGCTGAGTGCGCGGGCGTTTTGCTCCAACCAGAACTGCACGTGCTTGAGCTCTTCGATGCGCTTTTCGAGGTCTTCCACATTCAGGCTGGGCAGCAGCCATTGCGAGAGGTTGGGCACAGCCGCACTGCCGCCGGTGCTGCCCAAGCCGCTGCTGGCGCTTTTGGCCAGGTTTTGCAAAAACTCAAAGCCGGGTACGAACTTGCCAAAGCCGGAGGTGTCGGTGCTGCTCATTTCAGTCTCCTGTGGTGGGTGCTGCGCTGAACAGTGAGCTTAACGGATCGCGGGCCCGCACGGGGCCCGCGATGCACACGCCGATTACCAGTTGTCGTCGCCGCCACCGCCCCCGGCGTCTGGCGCGTCCCAGCCGTTGCCCGCACCGGCGTCAAAGTTGCCAAGGTCGGGTGCCGCAGGGGCATCAAAAGGCACATAGCCGCCACTGTTGCCTGTGGCGGTGGAGCCATCGTGGTTTACACCGTTGTGGTGCTCGCCTTCGAGCGCTTTGCTGATGGCGTAGCCTGCTGCCAAACCGGCCACCCCGCCCAGCACTGCGCCACCGACGCCAGAGCCAACACCGCCCTGCATGGGCGCGCCATAACCGGGCGCATACCCGGGGCCATAGCCCGGGGCGTTGGGCGTGTACTGGGCACCAAAACCAGCAGGCGCAGGTGTGGAATACACCATGGCGTTTTGATTGGCCTGGGCATTTCGGCGAATCAAAAATGCCACCAGCACCAACACACCAATTCCTAAGAATACGTAGTTCAGGTTCAGGCCTGATGCCGCCGGTGCCGGGGCAGGTGCGACCGCTACCGCTGGGTGTGCAGGCGCTGTTGCAGCAGGCAGTTTGGCCGCGCTAGCGGCGGCGTTGACCTTGTCCAGCGTTTGCTGGAATTTTTCAGGGGTGGATGCAAACTTCAAGCTGCTGTCGATGGACTTGGCGCGTTGCAGTTCGGCCAGTGCGTCGTCGTACTTGGCCTGGCGGCCCAGTACCTCGCCGAGCTCGTAGTGGGCGCGCGCGCTGTTGGGTTTGTCTTGCAGCACTTCGCGCAGCAGGGTCTCCGCCTGCGACAAATGGCCCGCGTTGACAGCGGCCTCAATGTCTTTGGGTGTGGGCAGTGCCAGCGCCAGGGCGCAAGCCCCGAGCAGCACAGCGGCGCCCAGCCAGCGTGCTGCGTAGCGAATCAAAGTGGTCGTGGTAACTTGCATAAGCATTTCTCCAATGAAGCAATCTCGTCGAGTCGACTGTAGTGCCGATAGGCGGTAAATATGTGCAGTTCAGGTAAACGCAAGTGATGCGATGCCCCACGGGCTTCAAAAAGCCGCATCAGGGACATAATCGCTGCGCATTTCCATTGTCCCCATGACCCTATCTGCTGCCCCCCGCTTTGTGACCGGTTCCCCCATGCGCCATGTGGTTGTTATGGCCAGCACCGGTGCGATTGGGCTGGTGGCGGTTTTTTTGGTGGACTTGATCAATCTTTTCTACATCTCGCGACTGGGCCAGCAAGCGATCGCTGCTGCCGTGGGCTTTGCGGGCGTGGTGGGTTTTTTCCATACCTCGATTTGCATCGGGCTGATGATTGGCATCACCGCCACCGTGTCGCGCAAGATTGGCGCGGGCCACACTGCACAGGCCCGGCGCATGGCCAGCCACAGCCTGTTGTTGATGGCAGCGATTGCCGTCGTCATGGCCTTGCTCACGGTGGTTTTTCTGGAACCTTTGCTGTGGGTGCTGGGCGCGCGCGGCGAAGTGGCGGTGCTGGCGCAACGCTACCTGACAGTCACCATGCCCTCCGTGCCGCTGCTCGCCATTGGCATGGCGACGTCAGCGCTCTTGCGCTCCTTGGGTGCAGCGCAGCGTGCCATGGTGGTGACGCTGGCCGCCGCTGCGAGCACGGCCGTGCTGGACCCTTTGTTTATTTTTTACTTCAACCTGGGGCTGGATGGTGCAGCCGTCGTGTCGGTTATTTCGCGCACTGTGTTGATGGCCATTGGCCTGCATGGCGTGTGGCGTGTGCACCACTTGCTCGCGCGACCGCAGCGCGTCCATTTTTGGGTGGATGCGCGTGCCCTCTCCGGTGTCGCAGGCCCAGCCGTGCTGACCAATTTGGCGACGCCGGTGGGTGCGGCCTTTGTGACCCACAGCGTAGCGCAATTTGGTGCGTCAGCGGTGGCAGGCCAGGCCACAGTTGACCGGCTGGTGCCTGTGGCCTTTGGTTTGATTTACGCCCTCAGTGGCGCGGTGGGGCCCATCTTTGCGCAAAACCTGGGGGCCAAGCGCTTTGACCGTGTGCAAGAGACCTTGCGTGCCAGCCTGGTGTTTATGTTGGTGGCCGTGGCGCTTGCCTGGCTGGTGTTGGCGCTGCTGCAAGGGCCGCTGACGCGCGCGTTTTCGCTCGATGGCGAAGGCGCTGTGTTGCTGGGTGCGTTTTGCAGCTGGCTGGCCGCGAGCTTCTTTTTTGCCGGTGCCTTGTTCGTGGCCAATGCGGCGTTCAACAACCTGGGCCGCCCTTTGTGGTCCACCGGTTTCAATTGGGCGCGTTCCACGTTGGGCACGATTCCGCTGGCCTGGTGGGGCGCGCATTACGGGCCGGTGGGGGTGTTGACTGGCCAGGCGCTGGGCACCGCGGTGTTTGGTGCCTTGGCCATGTGGATCGCAGTTCGACTTAGCACCCAGTTAGGCCGTTAAGGAGGCAGCTATGCACAAAACCAAGATCAGAACCGTGCAAAACTTGGGTAGCAACGCGCAGAGCAATGGCGCATTCAAATTGGAAAAAATAGGGGTGTCGGAGTTTGATATTCGCGACCCCTACCACTTGGCGCTGACGATTTCATGGCCGCAATTCTTCGGGGGCGTGACGGCGGTATACCTGTTCATCAACTTGGTTTTCGCGTTGCTGTACTTTGCGGTGCCTGGCTCAGTCAACAACCTGCCATCCGGCTCGTTGGCGGACGCTTTTTTCTTCAGTATTGAAACACTGGCCACCGTGGGCTACGGCAATATGGCACCGGTCGGCTTGTATGCGCATGTGGTGTCTACCGTCGAGATTTTTATTGGCATGTTGCTCACTGCCACCATGACCGGCCTGGTGTTTGTGCGCTTCTCCAAACCGCAGGCCAAAATTTTGTTTGCCGAAAAAGCCGTGGTTACCCGCAGTGGCGGGCGCACGCGTTTGATGATTCGAATTGGAAACGGGCGGATGTATGCGCTCACCGACGCCGAGGCCCGCCTCACCACCGTCGTGAGCGAGACCGAGCCCAACGGGCAAGTCATCCGTTATGTGGTCGATCTCAAGCTACAACTCACCAATATGGCGTTTTTCCCGTTGACTTGGTTGGTCATACACGAGGTGACGCAAGACAGTCCCCTGCAATTGCTCCTGACGGCAAACAAACAAGAGCTGCTGGCATCACAAATGCGCTTCATGTTGAGTGTGACGGCTCGCGACCCGTCGCTCAGCGCGCAGATCTATTCAGCACAGGCCTACACCGCGGCAGACGTCGCTTTAGACCACCGTTACGCTGATGCGGTCACGGGCCTGAGCACCCACCACGCTGTTGCCGACATGCGCAAAATCAGCGACACGGAGCCCGACAGCGCTGACGGGCCTGCGCATTGAGGCTCAATCAGCCGCGCGCTTCGGCGGCGCGCAGTTCGTCCATGACGCGGGCGTCTTGGCGGGCATAGTCCCACAGGCGGGCTTCTTCACGCGCTTGGGCCGAGCGCTGGGCCCAGGCGTCGACCGCGTTGGCCAATGCCGTGCTGGCGCGGCGCAGGGGACGAACGCAAAAAGCCAATCCGGCAAACACCAGACTCCACAGCGCAACCCAGCCCAGCAGCAAGTGGCCGTCGGCCCAGTTTTCAATCACTTGGTCTGCCACGACCATCAGGGAAGCCAGTACGGCAGACAACAAAATGCCGGCCAGCGTTTTGGACGCTTCGCTGCGAACGGTAGGGGTGGCTTTGGCAGCGCGGGAAAAATCAAAACCTGCAAAACGGCGCATGGTGAACTCCTGAAAAACACAACAAAAAAGAAAGGTTTCCCTTTCACAATGCCGCGATACTAGGGTTAATACTAGTATCGGTCTACTTTTGATTTGTGATGATTAGTATTCACAAAATTTATATATGCCTGCTTCTGCCCTGAATTTGCGGACGTTTGACCTCAACCTGCTCAAAGTGTTTGATGTGGTGATGGCCGAGCGCAACCTGACGCGTGCCGCCCAGGAGCTGGCCTTGACCCAGCCTGCGGTCAGCAACGCCTTGCGCCGCCTGCGCCAGGCGCTGGGCGACGAGGTGCTGGTGCGCCAGGGCCGCAGCCTGCAGCCCACGCCCAAGGCGCTGGAGCTCTGGCCCGAGATACGGGCGACCTTGCAGCACTTGCAAACCACGCTGGCGCCCCGCTTGTTTGTGCCCGCAACGGCCCAAAACAGCTTTGTGCTGACCATGGCGGACGCCACCGCTGCCGAGCTGATGGTGGGCCTGGTCACCACCCTGAGCCAACAAGCGCCCGGCGTGTCCTTGCGCACCGCCCCTTTGACCACGCGCGACCCGCGCCGCCTGCTGGAAGACGGTTTGGCGGATCTGGCCATTGGGCACTTTCCGGCTGTGATTGCGGACTTGGACACGCAAGCCAAAGCAGGTGTGAGTCCTGCTTTTTTTCACCAGCGCCTGTTTGCCAGCGACTATGTCTGTGTCATGCGCCATGGCCATCCCTTGGCTGAGAGCCCCCTCACCTTGGACGCCTATTGCCATGCGCAGCATATGTTGGTGAGTTTTTCGGGCCGGGCCTTTGGCTTGATTGACGAAGCCTTGGCCCATCTCAACCGCAGCCGACGGGTGATGCTCACGGTGAACCAGTTTTTCACCACGGTGAAGGTGGTGGCGCAGTCCGACTTGCTGACGGTCTTGCCACGCCATTTCTTGAACGTCACGGGCTTTGAGGCGCAGTTGGTGGTGCGGGAGTTGCCTTTTGAGGTACCCCCGATTCAGGTGGACGCACTCTGGAGCCGCCGCCACGCGCAAGACGACGCCCATGTCTGGCTGCGTGCGCAGGTGCAGGCAGCGGCGGTGCAGGCCTTTGCGCCGCGCCCATCGCAGGAGCACTTGTGAAAATTCAACTCCTGTCGGACCTGCATCTGGAAAGCCAGCCGCATTTGCAGCCCCCGCATGCGCCTTATCCGGCCCCCGGCGCCGACCTGCTGGTGCTGGCTGGCGACATAGGTTCGTACCAGACCGGCTCGCAGCTCAGCGACAGCGACTTTGGTCTGGCCCGTTTTTCACCCTTGCTGGCTTGGCCCACACCGGTGGTGTTTGTGCCGGGCAACCACGAGTACGACGGTTTGGACTTCGACGCCACGCACGAACGGCTCCGCGCCACCTGCGAACGCTTAGGCATCACATGGTTGGAGCGCGAAGTGCTGCAAGGCCCTTGGCAGGACCAACAAGGCCGACCGGTACGGCTGGTGGGAACCACGTTGTGGACCGATTTTGATGCGCTCAAGAACCGTGACAAGGCCTTTCGCGCCGCCAACTTCTATTTGAAAAAAGCCCTGGCCACCCGCCACGGTGGGCCCTTTCTGGCGCCCGAGTTGCGCGCGCAGGCCCTGCTGTGCCAAGACTGGTTGCGCCAAGCGCTGGCTACGCCGTTTGAGGGCAGCACGGTGGTGGTCACCCATTTCGCACCGAGCTTGCGCAGTGCTGATCCACGCTACGGCCTGGTGCCGGGAACGGCCGGCTTTTGCAATAATTTAGACGACTTGCTCGCCCATGCACAGCTGTGGTTGCACGGCCACTTGCACACGCCGCTGGACTATGTGCACCAGACGTGCCGCGTGGTGGCCAATCCCCTGGGCTATGCGCGCAAAAATGAACAAGCGGCTTTTCGGCCGGCCGAATGCATCGAGATCTAAACCGGGTGCGCGCCGCTCAGCGCGCTGCCAGGCCTTCAAAGCAGCTGCTGATCACCATGTCGATGATTTGTGCATCGTCGTGCTGTCCGCCCATGCGCAGGAACTCCAGCACAGGGTCGCAGGCGCGGGCATAAAGGGTGTAGAGCACCGCAATCGCAGGCAGCGAGCGGTTGATCAGGCCTTGGGCCTGCGCCGCCTCAATCCACGCGCCCAGGCGGTCGCTGACTTCAATCAGGCCGTCCATGTAGGCCATGTCCGCCATGAGCTTAGCGCGCAGAGTGGAGTTTTGGCTGGGCAGCGAGGGCATCTCGCCCCGCAGGTTGAGTTCCATGGTCCAGCGCGCCACCGTGCGCAGCTGCTCCATGGGCGGCGCGGGCGGCAAACTCTTCAGGTAGTTTTGCGCGCGTTGCATCACACGCACCATGGCAGCGGCGGCCAGGTCTTCTTTGCTGGAGAAATGCTTGTACAGGCTGGCTTTGGCGATACCCACGCTGGCAGCGACTTCGTCCACTGTCATGGCCTCAAAGCCCTTGTCAGCCAACAAGCGGCTGGCCGTGCGGATGATGGCGTCTTCGCGCGCCTGCAGCATTTGGGTCTTGAACGAAACTTTGGCGGTGGCGGTGGAGCTCATGGCTAAATTCTAGCCGCCAGCGTCTCGCTGTAAAGAGCAAGGCCAATTTGTGACTACGCAGTATTTATGTGAACCCGGATACGCCGACTGGCAGAACAGGCACACTTGGAACCATGAACACTATCGTATTGGGCGCCGGCATCATCGGCATCAGCACCGCCTGGCATTTGGCTGAGCGCGGACACCAGGTCACGGTGATTGAGCGCCAAAGCGGCGCCGCGCTGGAGACCAGTTTTGCGAACGCAGGGCAAATCTCGGTCAGCTTTTGCGAGCCATGGGCCAACGCCCAGGCGCCGCTCAAGGCCTTGAAATGGATGCTGAGCAAAGAGGCGCCCTTGTTGTTTCGCCCGCAAAACCCGTTTGGCGAGGGTTGGCGCCAGTACGCATGGGGTTTGCAGTTTCTGGCCAATTGCAACGACGCCGCGTTTGAACGCAATGTGCAGCAGCTCGTGGCCTTGGGGGCTTACAGTCACACCGCGCTCAAAGAAGTGATTGCGGCCACCGGCATTGAATTTCAACGCCTGGAAAACGGCATTGCCCACTATTACAGCGACCAAGCTTCGTTTGACACCGCGGCGCAGGCGTCTGCCTTGATGTGCAAGTACGGCGTGGACCGCAAAGTCGTCAGCCGCGAGGAGCTGTTGCGCATCGAGCCGTCCCTGAAAAGCTACGGCTCTCGCATTGTGGGCGGCACTTACACCTCCTCCGATGAGTCGGGCGACGCCTGCGCTTTCACCCAGGCCTTGGCCGAACAGTGTGCGCAGCGGGGCGTGCAATTTCTTTATGGCCACCAAGTTGAGCGCATCAACGTTTCGGGCGGCAAAGTTCAATCGGTCAGCGCGCGCGCTCTTCCCATGTCCGCGCAGGCATCGGCATCGGCGTCTGCATCAGTGTCGGCGACGGCTGTTTTGCGCGCTGACCAGGTGGTGGTGGCCTGCGGCTCCTACACCCCCGCTCTCCTGCGAACCGTGGGTGTGAACTTGCCGATTTACCCGGGCAAGGGCTACAGCGCGACCTTCGACATCCTGCGGCCCGAAGACGCGCCCCAGGTGTCCACGATTGATGATGCAAAAAAGATCGCCATCACGCGACTGGGCAACAAAATCCGTGTGGCCGGCACGATCGAGGTGGGCGGCTACGACCTGACGCTGGACAGCCCGCTTGCGCGTGCACGCTGCCACATGCTGGCGCGCCGGGTGGAGGAGGTCTGGCCCGGCATGTGCGATACCCGCACCGAAGAACAGGGCGGAAATCCCCATTTCTGGACCGGGCTGCGTCCCGCCACGCCCACCAACATTCCCTACATCGGCCAAACCAAAGTGGGCGGCCTGTGGGTGAATGCAGGCCATGGCACCCTGGGCTGGACGCACGGTGCGGGCTCGGGTAAAGCATTGGCCGAAGCCATGGTCGGGCGCATGCCCGATATGGCTTTTGCCATGTACCGGGGCTAGTTCAGGCCGCAGTGCTTGGGGTGTGGGTCTCTTCTAAGCAAGCCAAAAACGAGCGGGTGGCGCGCGAAGCCTGCGGCGAGCGCCGCGTGATCGCAAAAAATCCGCAGTCGTACTGAAACAAATCGGGTTTGACGGCTTGCATCTGACCGCCTGCCACAAAGCTCTTGGCGTAGTGGTCGGGCAAAAAGCCTAAAAAACGCCCCGACAAAATCAGCGTGGCAATGGACTCCTGGTCAAAGCCGGTGGCCTTGCGGGTGAGTTGCAAGCGCTGGCTCATTTGCAAATTGGGCGAGTGGTAGCCCAGCCCCGCAAACGGCAGTGAGCGAACCGCCTCCCAATCCAGCGTGCGGTGGTCCGCGCCAAACAGTGCGTGGCCTGCGCCGCAATACAGGTGCATGTTTTCCGTGAACAGCGGCGCGTACTGCAGTGCATCAGAGGTGCGGTGGCCGGGGATGATGCCGATGTGGAACTGCCCATCAAGCACCCCGCGCTCGATACCGTTGAGGGTGGAGACATGCAGGTTGAGTCCGACATCGGGCGCGCGGTCGGTGAACAAGGCGATCGCCGACGCAATGTGGGCCTGCGGGTTGCTGGCGGTCTTGTCAAAGATCGCCACTTGCAATTGCCCGCCCATGCGCTGGTGGATTTCATCGACGCTGCTGCGAAAGGCGTCCGTGGCGGCAAGCAACTGGCTGGTTTGGGCATAGATCTGCTGCCCTTCGGGCGTGAGCGCAAAACCGGCACGCCCCCGGCGGCACAGCACCAAGCCAAGGCGGGTTTCCAGGTCTTTGATGTGGCGGCTCACGGTGGAGGTACCGATATTGAGCTCCAGCTCCGCCGCCGCCATGCCGCCGCAGTCGGCCACTGCGCGAAACACCCGCAGCAAGCGCAAGTCCATGTCGCTGAACTGGCCCAGGGCAGACCGGCTGGGCGACGGGGCAACATTGGGCAGGCTTGGGGGCTTTAGTTTCATAATCGAGCAAATAAATAGTGATAACTCTCACTTTATGAGAGTAACAGAAGGTCGCAGAATGCGCAGCTACCCCCGCCGCATCCCGCGACGGTGCCCTCTTTTTGAAGGAGACCGCCATGAAACCCCATGAAACCGCCGCCCACCAAACCCAAGGCGCCGTGACCACCACGTCCCGCTTTCCCATGGATGCGGCCTGGATGGAGGCGCACTGGATGCCCTACACCGGCAACCGCAATTTCAAGGCCAATCCCCGCATGATGGTCAGCGCTGAGGGAGCGTATTACACCGACAGCAATGGCCGCAAAATTTTGGATGGCCTGTCGGGCCTGTGGTGCTGTGGACTGGGCCATGCACGTCCTGAGATCACCGAAGCCGTCAGCCGCCAAATCGGCACGCTGGAATATTCCCCCGCCTTCCAATTCGGCCATCCTTTGTCGTTTGAACTGGCCAACAAAATCACCGCGCTCACGCCGGATGGCTTGGACCACGTCTTTTTTACCGGGTCAGGCTCGGAGTGTGCAGACACGGCGCTCAAGATGGCGCGCGCCTACTGGCGCTCCAAAGGTCAAGGCACCAAAACCCGCCTGATCGGGCGCGAAAAGGGCTACCACGGCGTGAACTTTGCCGGCATCTCGGTCGGCGGCATTGGCGCCAACCGCAAAATGTTTGGCCAAGGCATTGAGGCTGACCACCTGCCGCACACCCAGTTGCCCAGCAACTTCTACTCGCGCGGCATGCCAGCCAACGGTGTGGAGTTGGCCGACGAACTGCTGCGCCTGATCACCCTGCACGACGCGTCCAATATCGCGGCCGTCATCGTCGAGCCCATGTCGGGCTCCGGCGGTGTGGTGGTGCCGCCGGTGGGCTATTTGCAGCGCTTGCGTGAGATTTGCACCGCCAACAATATTTTGTTGATTTTTGACGAGGTCATCACTGGCTTTGGTCGCATGGGCGCTTACACCGGTGCCGCCGCCTTTGGCGTGACCCCGGACATCATGAACATCGCCAAGCAAGTCACCAACGGGGCACAGCCCCTGGGTGCCGTCGTGGCCAAAAAGGAAATTTACGACACCTTCCTGGCGGCAGGCGGCCCGGACTACATGCTCGAATTTGCCCATGGCTACACCTACTCCGCGCACCCCGTGGCGTGCGCGGCTGGCATCGCAGCGTTGGACGTGCTGGTCAACGAAAACATGATTGAGCGCTCTGCCAGCATGGCCGCCTACTTTGAGAACGCGGTGCACAGCCTCAAGGGCTCTAAACACATTACCGATATCCGCAACTACGGCTTGGCCGCTGGCGTCACGCTCAATCCCGTGCCCGGCGAGCCTGCCAAGCGCCCGTTCCAGGTGGCCATGCGCTGTCTGGAAAAAGGTTTTTATGTGCGCTACGGCGGCGACACGATTCAGTTGGCGCCGCCCTTCATCATCGAAAAGGCGGAAATCGACCGCCTGATCAATGCCTTGGGCGACGCACTGGCAGAGACCGACTAAGCTCGCTGCCCAGCACCTTTCCCGTTTTCGAATTTCGCAAATTAAACGTTTTCATAACAAGTTATCCATGACCACACTTCCACGCATCGGCCACCTCATCGGCGGCAAATTGACCCAAGGCGGAACCCGCCAAGCCGACGTTTTCAACCCCGCCACGGGCCAGGTCGAAAAAACCCTGCAACTGGCCGACAAGCTGACGGTGGAGCAAGCCATTGCCAACGCGCAAGCAGCCTACCCCGCTTGGCGCAATACGCCGCCCTTGAAGCGTGCGCGCATCATGAGCAACCTCAAAGTGCTGCTCGAAGCCCATGCCGACGAGCTGTGTGCCCTGGTGACGGCCGAACACGGCAAGGTGCTGGGTGACGCCATGGGTGAGTTGCAGCGCGGTATTGAAAACGTTGAATACGCGAGCTACGCCCCCGAGCTGCTCAAAGGCGAACACAGCAAAAACGTGGGCCCGGCGATCGACTCCTGGAGCGAGTTCCAGGCGCTGGGCGTCACTGCGGGTATTACCCCCTTCAACTTCCCGATCATGGTGCCTTTGTGGATGTGGCCCATGGCCGTGGTCTGTGGCAACACCTTCATCCTCAAGCCCTCTGAGCGGGACCCCAGCAGCACCTTGCGTGTGGCGGAGCTGGCGCTGGAGGCGGGCCTGCCACCCGGCGTGCTCAATGTGGTCAATGGCGACAAAGAGGCGGTTGACACCTTGCTCACCGACCCTCGCGTGAAGGCCATCAGCTTTGTCGGCTCTACGCCGATTGCCGAATACATCTACTCGGTTGGTTGCGCGCACGGCAAGCGAGTGCAAGCCCTGGGCGGTGCCAAAAACCATGCTGTGGTCATGCCCGACGCCGACGTGGCCAACGCCGTCAACGCGCTCATGGGCGCGGCCTACGGCTCCTGCGGCGAGCGCTGCATGGCCATTCCGCTGGTGGTGACCGTGGGTGACGCCACTGCCGACGCCGTGATCGAAGGCCTCAAGACCGAGATTGCCAAGATGAAGGTCGGCCCGGGTACGGCAGCCGGCATGGACATGGGGCCTTTGGTCACCAAGCCGCACTTTGAAAAAGTCAAAGCCTATGTGGACCAAGGTGTGGCTGAGGGCGCAACCCTGGTGGTCGACGGCCGGGGCGTGGTGGTGCCAGGCCATGAAGCGGGTTACTTCCTGGGCGCATGCCTGTTTGACAACGTCAAGCCCGGCATGACGATTTACCAGGAAGAAATTTTTGGACCTGTTCTAGGCGTGGTGCGCGTCAAGACGCTGCAAGAAGCCATGGACCTGATCGACGCCCATGAATACGGCAACGGCACCTGCATCTTTACCCGCGACGGTGAAGCGGCCCGCTACTTCACCGACAACATCCTGGTCGGCATGGTGGGCGTGAATGTGCCCCTGCCCGTGCCAGTGGCCTACCACTCCTTTGGCGGCTGGAAGCGTTCTCTCTTCGGCGATTTGCATGCCTACGGTCCGGACGCAGCGCGTTTTTACACCAAGCGCAAAACCATCACGCAGCGCTGGCCGTCTGCCGGGGTGCGCGAAGGAACCATGTTCAGCTTCCCCAGTAGCAAATAAATACGCCAAATGTCGGTGGTCTGGCGCTCATAAAAACACCAAAATTGATAATTATTTGATACAAACCATAAAAATTACAAAAATAGTAGACGAAAAACAAAAAAGAGAGGAAAATACGACCCTATCTGGCAATAGACCAGGATTCGTTAACCATCACCTTTTATTCGTTTGGAAAAATGATGACCAAGACCAAGAATGCCAACTTTTCGCAGATGTACACCAAGTACTTGAACTTGGTGCAAGCGGTGCGCGGCCTGCCAACCTTCCCCTCCTTGGATGCCGTGGAGTCACGCATGCTCAACACCTTTGCGGCAGCGTGGCATGACGAAAAGCAGATCACCGTGCTCGAAGCCATGGTGATGCTGCCTGAAATCTCTACCACGACGGCGCACCGCCGCCTGAAGATGCTGCGCCAAAAAGGCATGATCGACCTGAGCCTGGACGCCCACGACAACCGCGTGAAGTACGTGGTGCCCACTAAAGCAACCCAGCATTACTTCGCCCAGTTGGGCCAGTGCATGGAAAAGGCGCAACTCGCAGCCTGATCGTTGTCGCCCGTGCCGCTTGGGCGCCTGTCCCCTTAAGATAGGCGCCTTAGCTATGAAAGCGGTATGCGTATGCCCCTGCAGAGTGCGACCCTGATCGTCGGCTTAACCGCCCTCGTTTATGCAGGTTTTTTCTTCGTCAACGGCTTGCTTTTCTCAGTGTTCGACCATGCGCCGGGCGTGATGTGGATCTTTATTCCCAGCGGCGTGCGTTTGACCAACACCTTGCTGTTCGGTCGGTGGGGGGCTTTAGGCATCGTTCTGGGTTCGTTGATGGTTGCCTTTCAAGATCCGCGACTGACCGACCCGCTTACCGTGGCAGTGGCGGCCCTTATTTCCGGTTTTGCGCCGCTCTTGGCGCGCCAAATTTGCCTGAGCCTGACCGACTTGAAGGTGGACCTAGACCAATTGACGGCGCATTCGCTGTTGCGCGTGGTGTTGATTTTTTCGTCGGTGAATGCCGCCCTCCAGCAGGTGTGGTTTGCCTGGCGGGGGCATTCAGACGATGTTTTGAGTAACTTCCTCATCATGTGTTTTGGCGACATCGCAGGCACCTTGTTTGTGCTGTACGTTGGTCGGGGCATACTCGCATTGGACGCACGCCTGCGCAGGGGATAATCCCCCCACATGGCACTGATTACTCTCCTGGACGCCCAACTCGCATTTGGACACGTACCCCTGCTCGACCACGCAGGCTTCTCACTCGAAACCGCAGAACGCGTCGGCTTGATCGGACGCAATGGCGCCGGCAAATCGTCCATGCTCAAGATTCTGGCGGGCATGGAAAAACCCGACGACGGCGTTGTGCAGGTGCAAAGCAACACCCGCATTGCCTATGTGGCGCAAGAACCCAATCTCGACGGCGAGACCACCGTGTTCGAGTCGGTCAGCCTCGGCCTGCAGCGCATCCGCCACCTGATTGAGGAATATTCACAAGGCCATGGCGACCTGGACGCCATGCAAAGCGAGATTGAAGCGCTGGACGGTTGGAACTGGGAGCAGCGGGTGGGCGAGACTTTGCACCGCCTGCACCTGAACCCCGAGGCCATCATCAGCACGCTCTCAGGCGGTACCAAAAAGCGCGTGGCCTTGGCACAAGCGCTGGTGGCGCAGCCGGAAGTGCTGCTGCTGGACGAACCTACCAATCACTTGGACCTGGACTCGATCGAATGGCTCGAAGGCCTGCTCATCGACTTCAAGGGCAGCATCATCACCATCACCCACGACCGCTCCTTTTTGGACAACGTTGCCACCCGCATCGTGGAACTCGATCGTGGGAAATTGCTGTCTTACCCCGGCAACTTCGCCGCCTACCTGGTGCAAAAAGAAGAGCAGCTGGCCCAAGAAGCGGTCATCAACGCCCGTGCCGACAAATTGTTAGCCCAGGAAGAGGTGTGGATCCGCAAGGGCGTAGAAGCCCGCCGCACCCGCGCCACCGCCCGCATCGTGCGCTTGGAAAACCTGCGCGCCACGCGTGAGGCCCGGCGTGAAGTGGTGGGCAGCGTCAATATGGACGTCAACAGTGGTGCGTCCAGCGGCAAACTGGTCGCTGAGCTCACCCATGTGTCCAAGACCTTTGGCGACAAGCCAATCGTGCGCGACTTTTCGGCCACCATTCTGCGCGGCGACAAGATTGGCTTGCTCGGCCCCAACGGTGCGGGTAAAACCACCCTGCTCAAGCTGATTTTGGGCGAATACCAACCTGACCCCGCACCGGCCAATGCCCCCGCTCCCGAGCCTGGCCACAGCCCCTGGGGCACCGTGCGCCAGGGGGCCAACATTTCGGTCGCCTACTTTGACCAAATGCGCAATGCGCTGAACATGGACGCGACGCTGGAGGACTTCATCAGCCCTGGCAGCGAGTGGATCGAGATTGGCAACCGACGTCAGCACGTCAAAAGCTACCTGGGCGACTTTTTGTTTTCGCCAGCGCGTGCCAATTCCCCGGTGCGCAGCCTGAGTGGTGGCGAGCGCAACCGCCTGCTGCTGGCGCGTTTGTTCGCACGCCCTGCCAACGTGCTGGTGCTCGACGAGCCCACCAACGACCTGGACATCGACACCCTGGAGTTGCTTGAAGACCTCTTGCAAAACTACGACGGCACGGTGTTTTTGGTGAGCCATGACCGCACCTTCCTGGACAACGTGGTGACGAGCACCATCGCTTACGAGGGCGATGCCCGATGGCGCGAATACGAAGGCGGCGTGAGCGACTGGCTCACCCAAAGCAAGCGTGCCAGCGACATCGCGCAGGCCAAAGGCCAAAAGGGCGCGAGCCCGTTCAACTACGGGCGTGACCAAACGGCCAAAGCGCCTGCGGTGTCTACGCCTCTTTCGCCAGTGGCCGCGGCTCCCGTTAAAACCCGCAAACTGAGCTTCAAAGAACAGCGCGAACTCGATAGCCTGCCCGAAAAAATCGCTGCACTCGAAGCGGAGCAGAGTGCCATCAACGCCGAGTTGGCCGACGGGACGCTGTACGCCCGCGATAACGCTCGCGCGCTGCAACTCGCCAGCCGCAACAGCGCGATTGAAGAAGAATTGCTGCTTGCGCTTGAGCGTTGGGAGTTGCTCGGCGCCTGAGCCACGCCTGCCCTAGGGGGGTGCCACCAGCGAGAGCGCAGGAAAGTAGCTGCGGTAACGCGCCACATCGCGGGTGAGCAGCTGCAACTGCGCCACCAACGCATGTGCGCCAATGTAGAAATCTGGCATCGGCGACGACTTCAGGCCCGAAGACAGACGGTAAACCTTGAAAGCCTGACCGGCCAAAAACGCCGCGTCCCAAGGCAGGGCGGCCTTGACCAGCGGCAGGCCTGCAAGCGCCACTTCCAAGTCGCTGGCCCGCTCAAAATGCGGGCTGATCTCGGCCAAGATCAGCGGGTTGATGAGCAAAGGCCCGAACGCAGCGCAGCGCTCTAGCTGATTCAGCGACCAATCGGCCCAGGTCGGGTCGTTGGCCAGCACGTCGATCAATACGCAGCTGTCAACCAAGGTGCCGCGCGGCATGGAGCGCACCAGGTAGCGCGGGTCCGGCTCACGTGCTGAAGGGGGGACGGGCGCGCTGGAAGCGGGGAGCAATGCCATTTAGCTGCGCAAAAATGCCATGAACTCGTCGGTGCCCATGCCTTTGAATTGGGTGGCATTGGCGCTGCCGCGTACGCGCTCGAAGGCGCTGCGCGCGGTGCTGGCGGGTGCTTTGACGGCGCGAATCACCACGTCGCCGTTCTCGCGTACCTCAAACTCGACCTCGCTGTGGGGATGCAAACCCGCTTGTTCCCGCACCGACTGTGGAATGGTGACCTGGCCCTTGCTGGTGATTTTCATAGAAATCCTTACTTGGAAAGTAAGAATCTTACCCAACAATACCCCTGCTTCGCAAGTCGGCCAAAGCCCTTGCGTCTAAGCCCAGCTCCGCGAGTACCTCCTGGGTGTGTTCCCCCAACGCAGGCGGTGCGCGGTGCAGTACCGGTGGCGTGTCTTGCAGGCGCAAGGGACTGGCCACGGACGCAATGGAGCTCAGGCCGGTCTGGGCCCTTGCTGGCGGTGCTACCGCCTGGTGCACCACCAATTGGCGTGCGCGCACCTGCGGGTCGTCAAAGGCTTGCGCTACGGTATTGATCGGCCCGCAGGGCACGGCACGGTGCTCCAGCAGAGCCACCCATTGCGCGGTGCTGCGCTTGCGGGTCTCCAATTCGATCAGCGGAACCAGTTCTTCGCGGTGGCGCACCCGGTCGGTGTTGGTACAGAAGCGCGGGTCGCTGGCCCACTGCGGCTGTTCAGCGGTCTGGGCAAAGCGCCCAAACTGTCCGTCGTTGCCCACGGCCAGCAGCATGGCGCCGTCGGCCGTGGCGAATTCCTGGTAGGGCACCAGGCTGGGGTGGCTGTTGCCTTGGCGTGTGGGGTTGTCGCCGGTATTCAAAAAGCCGGCGGCTTGGTTGGCCAGGATGGCCATGCCGACGTCGAGCAGGCTCATGTCGATGTGCTGACCGACTCCGGTGCGATGGCGCACTTCTACCGCGGCCAAGATGGCGCTGCAGGCGTACACACCGGTGAACAAATCGGTCAGCGCCACGCCCACCCGCTGGGGCGAGCCGCCAGGTGTGCCTTCGGCTTTGCCGGTGATGCTCATCATGCCGCTCATGGCCTGCACCATCAGGTCATAGCCCGCGCGTTCGGCATACGGCCCGTCCTGGCCAAAACCGGTGACCGAGCAGTAAATGAGGCGGGGATTCAGCGCGTGCAGGTTGGCGTAGTCCAGCCCATAGTGCGCCAGTCCACCGACCTTGAAGTTCTCCACCAGAATGTCGCTGTTCAAAGCCATCTGGCGAATCAGCGCCTGGCCCTCGGGCTGCGCGATGTCAATGGCGATGGATCGCTTGTTGCGGTTGCAGGAGGCGTAGTAGCTGGCATGCGCCGTGTCCTGGCCCTGCGCATCCTTCATGAACGGAGGGCCCCAGTGGCGGGTGTCGTCGCCCGCGCCCGGGCGCTCTACCTTGACCACATCCGCGCCCAAGTCCGCGAGCATTTGAGTGCACCACGGGCCTGCGAGTACGCGAGAGAGATCGAGCACCTTCAGGTGCGCCAGCGCAGCGGGTTTTTCAGACATCGCTCAATTGGCAAAGGCGGCAATGCCGGTCATGGCGCGACCCAAAATCAGGGCGTGGATGTCGTGCGTGCCTTCGTAGGTGTTGACCACCTCCAGGTTCACCAGGTGGCGTGCCACACCAAACTCGTCACTGATACCGTTGCCACCCATCATGTCGCGCGCCATGCGGGCAATGTCCAATGACTTGCCGCAGGAGTTGCGCTTGAGGATGGAGGTGATCTCCACCGAGGCCGTGCCCTCGTCTTTCATGCGGCCCAGGCGCAGGCAACCCTGCAGGCCCAGCGCGATTTCGGTTTGCATGTCGGCCAGCTTTTTCTGCACCAGCTGGTTCGCAGCCAGCGGGCGGCCAAATTGCTGGCGGTCCAAGGTGTACTGGCGGGCCCGCATCCAGCAGTCTTCGGCGGCTCCCAGCGCGCCCCAGGCAATGCCGTAGCGGGCGCTGTTGAGGCATGTGAACGGACCTTTGAGGCCCTGCACCTCAGGAAAGGCGTTTTCCTCGGGGCAAAACACGCCGTCCATCACGATCTCACCAGTGATGCTGGCGCGCAGTCCGACTTTGCTGTGAATGGCAGGAGCGCTCAGGCCCGCCATGCCCTTTTCAAGAATAAAGCCACGAATTGGGCCTACGGCTCCGCTCTCAGACACTTCTTTGGCCCAGACCACAAACACGTCGGCAATCGGACTGTTGCTGATCCACATCTTGGAGCCGCTGAGCTTGTAGCCACCCGCGACCTTTTGGGCCCGAGTGGCCATGGACGCGGGGTCGGAGCCGTGGTCGGGCTCGGTCAGGCCAAAGCAACCGATCCATTCACCGGTGGCGAGCTTGGGCAGAAACTTTTGGCGCTGCCCTTCGGTGCCGAACTCAAAAATCGGCACCATCACCAGCGAGCTTTGCACGCTCATCATGGAGCGGTAGCCGCTGTCGACACGCTCGACTTCGCGCGCAATCAGCCCATAGCAAACGTAATTGAGTGCCGGGCCGCCATAGGCCTCGGGGATGGTTGGCCCCAGCAGACCGAGTTCACCCATTTCCCGAAAAATGGCTGGGTCGGTCGTGCCGTTGCGAAAGGCCAGTGTCACCCGTGGAAGCAGCTTGTCCTGGCAATAGGCGGCGGCGGCGTCCCGCACCATGCGCTCGTCGTCACTGAGTTGGCTGTCGAGCAGAAAAGGGTCTTGCCAGTTGAATGCGGCGTGGGCCATGGGGCGGTTCTCCAAAGGATGGCGTTAAGTCCCCAATGGTAGCCCTTGTACAGGGCGCGTCGCATTCAGCGCAGCGCGATGGGCCCGTACCAGGCGACAGCGTTGCTGTGGGTGTTGTCGCTGTCAGTCATCAGCCCGATGCCGACAAGTGCCCCTGGAGCCTCGCCAAAGGCCCGCTCAAAATCAGCACGAATATCGCGCTCATAGCTGTTCCATTGCTTCAAGCCGCGGGCACCGGACTCCACCACGATCTTGCGAATGCGGTCGGTGCGCGGGTTGTGGATCACGCTGCCCACGGGGCGCTGGTTGCACCACACATACATCAAGGTGGCGTAGGGCATTTCCTCCCCGCTCACCAAGCGGGTCAATTCATTGAGCATGGCGTTCTTGGGCGAAAAGGTGCTGCGGTCTCCCTCAAAGGCCAGCACCACGCGCACCGGTGAATCGTCCAAATCACGTTGCGCCATATCGGCTTTGTCAATCAAGGCTGGAACCAGCCAAGAAAAGGAGAGGCGCGACAGGTCGGCCGGTTCAATCCGCACCGGCGTGCGCAGCATGCTCGCAGACGACTGGGCATTGGCTTTGAGCGCTGTGCGCTGCCCGCTGCTGTTGGGAGGTGCTTGGCTATCCAGGGAATACGCGGTGGGGGTTTTGGCGGGGAAATGCACCTCTTGCCAAGCGGCTTGTTCCAGCGCGGTCCAACGGGTGGCTGCGAAGGATTGCATCGCAGGGGCCGCTGGTTGGGGTGCCGCACAGCCCGCAACCAGTGCCGCCAACAGCAGCATGGCCATCCATCGCAGGGGGCCGCGTGGCAGGGGCGCGTGCAAAGCAGTCAAACAGGTCATGGGCGACAGAATAGCGACGGACTGTGAAAGAAATATTCACTTAAACCCGCACGGTGTCGCCCAAATATCTGTAATTACATACAGTATTATTGTGCATGGCCAAAGAAAAATCGGTGTTTGTATGTTCGGATTGCGGCGGCAACAGCCCCAAGTGGCTGGGCAAATGCCCGCATTGCAACGCGTGGAACACGCTGCTAGAGACATCCCTTGCCGCCTCTGAAGGCACGGTCAAAAACCGCTTTGCGTCACTCGCAAAAACCGCAGAAGTGGCGGCGCTGTGCGATATCGAAGCCAGCGACTTTGAGCGCACACCCACCGGGCACGATGAGCTGGACCGGGTTCTGGGCGGCGGCATGGTGGAGGGCGGCGTGGTGCTGATCGGGGGTGACCCGGGCATTGGCAAGTCCACACTGCTCTTGCAGGCGCTGGACTCGCTGCAACGTGCCGGCAAAAAAACCTTGTACGTCACGGGCGAAGAGAGTGGTGCCCAAGTGGCCCTGCGCGCGCGCCGTTTGGGGCTGGATGGTTCGCAGGTGCGCGTGTTGGCGGAAATTGGACTGGAAAAAATTCTCGCCACGCTGGCCGACCAACAACCGGATGTCGCAGTGATCGACTCCATACAGACCGTGTATTCGGAACAACTCAGCTCCGCGCCGGGGTCGGTGGCGCAAGTGCGTGAATGCGCGGCCCACTTGACGCGTGCCGCCAAAGCCAGTGGGGTGTGCATCGTCTTGGTGGGCCACGTGACCAAAGAAGGCGCGCTGGCCGGGCCCCGGGTGCTGGAGCACATGGTGGATACCGTTTTGTACTTTGAGGGTGACACCCACAGCCAATTTCGCTTGGTGCGCGCCATCAAAAACCGCTTTGGTGCGGTCAATGAAATGGGCGTGTTTGCCATGACCGAGCGTGGCTTGAAGGGCGTATCCAACCCCAGCGCCATCTTTTTGAGCCAGCATGCGCAACCCGTACCGGGCAGCTGCGTGATGGTTACGCTCGAAGGCACCCGTCCCCTGCTGGTCGAAATTCAGGCACTGGTCGACAGTGGCGGCCCCAGCCCGCGCCGCTTGAGCGTGGGCCTGGACAAAGACCGCCTGGCCATGCTGTTGGCCGTGCTGCACCGCCACGCGGGGGTGGCGTGCATGGACCAGGATGTGTTCATCAACGCGGTGGGCGGCGTGCGCATCGGCGAGCCCGCGGCCGATTTGGCAGTCATGCTGGCGATCACCTCGTCCTTGCGTGGCAAACCCTTGCCCAAAGGCTTTTTGGCCTTTGGCGAGGTGGGCTTGGCCGGAGAAGTCCGGCCTGCCCCGCGTGGGCAGGAGCGTCTCAAAGAGGCCGCCAAGCTGGGTTTCACCGTGGCCGTAGTGCCCAAGGCCAATGCGCCCAAGAAAGCCATCGAAGGCATGGTTATCCACGCCGTGGAGCGTGTGGAAGACGCGATGAATGTGGTGCGCGGATTGAGCTAATAATCAAGGCAAATACTAGGGTTAACCCTTGGAAAATGGGCCGATTGACGGCTGATGAAAATATTTGCCTCACTCAATGAAAATTCATCAGCGGCGCCGTCTCATAATGCGCACTCCTCGGGTTTGTCCGTAAGTCTTTGTAAGGGACAGTCGATTAGATTAGGCGACCCTTGGGATTACCCAAAGCGCTTGGCCGGTTACAGGTCGTAAGCGTCACCAAAGCATCTATTTTTTACTGGAGACACCATGAATATCCGTTTCGCAAAATTGGCTTCGCAGGTGGCTATCGCTGCCGCGATCACTGCCTACGCAGGCCTGGCAAGTGCGGCCGACACCATCAAAATTGGTGTGTCCGGCCCCTTCACTGGCGGCTCCTCGTCGATGGGCGTGAGCATGCGCGACGGTGTGAAACTGGCGGTGGAAGAAATCAACAAGGCCGGTGGCGTGATTGGCCGCCAGCTGCAAATCATCGAACGCGACGATGAAGCCAAAAACGAGCGTGGCGTGCAAATCGCCCAAGAGCTGATTAACAAAGAGAAAGTCACGGCCACCGTCGGCTTTATCAACACCGGTGTGGCGTTGGCTTCCCAGCGTTTCTACCAAGAAGCCAAGATTCCCGTCATGAACAACGTGGCAACCGGCTCCTTGATCACTCACCAGTTCGACGATCAGCCTGAGAACTACATCTTCCGCAACGCAGCGCACGACAGCATCCAGGCGCCCATGATTGTGGAAGAGGCCATTACCCGCCGCAAATTCAAGAAAGTGGCCATCCTGGCGGACTCCACCAACTACGGACAGCTGGGCCGTTCCGACTTGGAAAAAGCCTTGGAACTCAAAGGCATCAAGGCCGTTGCAGTTGAAAAATTCAACATCAAAGACGTCGACATGACCCCTCAGCTGCTCAAGGCCAAAGAGGCTGGTGCCGAAGTGGTGTTGACCTACGGTATCGGCCCAGAGCTGGCGCAAATCGCCAACGGCATGACCAAGTTGGGCTGGAAAGTTCCCATGATTGGAAGCTGGACCCTGTCGATGGCCAACTTCATTGACAACGCAGGCCCTGGCGGCGAAGGCGCGCGCATGCCGCAAACCTTCATCCAGCAGCCCACCACTCCCAAGCGCCAGTCCTTCATCATCAACTACCTGCGCACCTTCAACCCGAAGAATGCCCGTATTGATTCGCCAGTGTCTGCCGCCCAAGGCTATGACTCCATCTACTTGCTGGCCGCTGCGATCAAGCAGGCCAACTCCACCGACGGTCCCAAGATCAAAGCCGCTCTGGAAGACCTGAAGGCCCCTGTGGACGGTGTGGTGACCAGCTACAACAAGCCATTTACCGCCAAGGACCACGACGCGATTACCGCCAACATTCCGGTGTTCGGCGAAGTGAAGGGCGAAAAAGTGGTGTACGCCTATGAAGAAGACCAGAAAAAGGCTTCGGAAATTCGCGTCAAAGACGTGAACGCAAAAGGCGCTTTGACCGTCAAAAAATAATCGGGGCGTCGAGCCCGAGCGAGTGCACTGAAACTCGCCAGCCCTTTCAAGGGGCTGGCGAGTTTCTTTCATAGGCGGCAGCAGTCGCCAAGTTCCCCGGGTGCAAGGGGTGGTTAGTTCGAAAACTGGGTGGAATAAATTTATGGATATCCTGCTTCAACTTGTCTACAGCGGTATCGCGCTGGGCATGATTTACGCGGTCATTGCGTTTGGTTACCAACTGACGTTTCAAACGTCGGACACGCTGAACTTCGGCCAAGGCGACGCACTGATGTTGGGCGCCATGGTGGGTCTGACCTTGGTGAACAAGGGCGTCAATTATTGGGCCATGCTGCCTATCGTCATCGTATTTGGCATGGTGCAGGGATCCATCGTGGAACGCATCGGTGTGCAGCCCGCAATCAAGATCAAAAGCGAATTCGGCTGGATCATGTCCACCATTGCGCTGGGCATTATTTTCAAAAACGTGGCAGAGAACATTTGGGGCCGCGACGATCTGAAGTTTCCTTCGCCTCTGCCAGAAGCACCCATGAAAGTACTGGGCGCCAACGTGCTGCCCATGGAAATTTTGGTGGTGTTTGGTGCCATCGCCATGATGGTGGCGGTGGAGCTGTTCAACCGCAAAAGCATTTACGGCAAGGCCGTGGTGGCCACCTTCAACGACCGCGATGCGGCCAAGCTCATGGGCATCAACACGGGCCTGGTGATCACTTTCTCGTATGCCTTGTCGTCTGCCACAGCGGCGTTTGCGGGCGCGCTGATTGCGCCCTTGACATTGACAGGCGCGACCATGGGCGCCGTCTTGGGCCTGAAGGCCTTTGCGGTGGCCATTATTGGCGGTCTGACCAGTGGTCTGGGCATCATTGTGGGCGGCATTATTTTGGGTGTGGCCGAAACCACCACCGGCTTCTATTTGTCCACCGGCTACAAAGATGTCCCCGGTCTGGTGTTGCTCTTGCTCGTGCTGGCGCTCAAGCCCGCAGGTCTGTTTGGCAAAACCGCCATTAAGAAAGTTTGAAGATGAACCGCAAGTCTCTTAGCATTGCTGTCGCCGCTTTGGCGCTCTTGGGTGCGGCGCCGCTGTACCTGGACAATCCGTACTACATCCACATGATCGGCACGATCATGATTTACGCCATTTTGTTGTTCGGTCTGGACATCGTGGTGGGCTACACCGGTCAAGTGTCTTTGGGCCACGCCGGACTGTTTGGCGTGGGCTCCTACACGGCGGGTGTACTGTTCTTCAAATTAGGTGCGCCCCTGTGGCTCATTATTCCCGCCAGTATTGGCGTGACCGCAGGCTTCGGTGCCTTGCTGGCGCTGCCCGCCCTGCGCGTGACGGGTCCCTACCTGGCCATGGTGACTTTGGCATTCGGAACCATTATTCAGATCCTGATCAATGAAATGGATTTCCTGACCGAAGGCCCCCTGGGCATCAAAGTTCCCAAGCCTGACCTCTTTGGCGCCAAGCTCGACGAGCACAGCTTTTACTGGCTGGTGTTTGCGCTCATGGTGCTCTCGCTGGTCGTGGTGGACCGCATTCTGAAATCCCAACTGGGTCGGGCGTTTGAAGCACTGCGTGGCAGTCCGGTGGCCTCGGACTGTATGGGTGTGTCGGTGTACCGCTACAAGGTGTACGCCTTTGTGGTGAGCGCGGGCTTTGCCGGATTGGCGGGTTGTTTGTATGCGTATTCCGAGCAGTACATTTCGCCCAATACCTACAACTTTGAACTCACCGTGCTGTTCTTGTTGGCCGTCATCATGGGTGGCCGCAAAACCCGCACTGGCGCCTTGCTGGGTGCGGCCATCATCGTGATTCTGCCCAAGCTCCTGGACGACCTGGACATGTTCCGCCAAGTGTCTTCGGTGCTGGCAGTGCTCATGCTGGTCGGTGCTGTCATCGGTGTGGCCAAGAAGACCACCACGCCCCGCGCCATGGCCATCCCCGTGGTGGGCACCATCGCGCTGGCAGCGTTCTCCTTCTGGCTGCAGTCCATCACCGATTGGCGCTTGTCGATTTTCGGCTTGATGATTCTGTTCGTGGTGTATTACTTGCAGGACGGCATCGTTGGCTTTTTCCGCAAGCTGTTTTTCCGCAAGGCGAACCTGGGCGGTGATTACCAAGGTGTGGATCTCGGCAAAGACGCGATTACCCAAGCCTCCAATGCCACGCACAGCGCGGCGGGCAGTGATTTGCTGATCGCCAAAGGCGTGCTGATGCAGTTCGGCGGTCTCAAGGCCCTCAACAACGTGGACCTGCGCATTCAGCGTGGCACCATCCACGGCCTGATCGGCCCCAATGGCTCGGGCAAGAGCACCATGATGAACGTGCTCACCGGCATCTATGTGCCTACGGCGGGCGAGATCCAGTTTGCAGGTGATGCGGTGGTGGGCCGTACCTCGTCGGATATCGCTTTGTCGGGCATTGCCCGCACCTTCCAAAACGTGCAGTTGTTTGGCGAAATGACCGCGCTGCAAAACGTGCAGGTGGGCTTGCACCACACCTTTGACAGCAACTTGATTGACGTGGCCTTGCACACGCCGCGTTATGTGCGCGAAGACAAAGCTGCTATTGAGCGTGGCTTGGGTCTCTTGCACTTCGTGGGCCTGGGCGACCTGGCTGGCGAAGAGGCGCGCAATCTGCCCTACGGCAAACAGCGCTTGCTCGAAATCGCCCGCGCCTTGGCGCTGGATCCGCAGTTGCTGTTGCTCGACGAGCCCGCTGCGGGCCTGACGGCCCCGGACATCAAAGAGCTGATCACCATCATTCGCAAGATCCGTGACCACGGCATTACCGTGATCTTGATTGAGCACCACATGGACGTGGTGATGAGTATTTGCGACAACGTCTCGGTGCTCGACTTCGGTCAGAAAATCGCCGAAGGCAAGCCCGCCGAAGTACAGGCCGATGAAAAAGTGATCGAGGCCTATCTGGGCGCTCCGGCCGCTTGAACGTACAGGACACCCGCATATGTTGAGTATTAAAAATCTAGAAGCCGGTTACGGCAAAGTGCAAGTCTTGCATGGCATTTCCATGGAAGTGCCCAAAGGCAAAGTGGTGACCCTGATCGGCTCCAACGGCGCCGGCAAGACCACCACCATGCGTGCCATCTCCGGCATGATCACGCCCACCGCTGGCGAAATCAGCCTGAACGGCAAGCGCACCGATGGCATGGAGTCTTTCACCATCGCCAAGCTGGGCCTGGCCCACTCGCCCGAAGGCCGCCGCGTGTTCGCCACCATGTCAGTGACGGACAACCTGATTCTGGGTGCTTTCCCCCGCCTGACCGGCAGCCGCCCCAAGGGCGACGTGCAGGGCGACTTGGAACGCGCCATGGAGCTGTTCCCCCGCCTCAAAGAGCGTCGCAACCAACTCGCAGGCACCTTGTCCGGTGGCGAGCAGCAAATGCTGGCCATGGCCCGCGCCGTGATGCTCAACCCCGAGATCGTGTTGCTCGACGAGCCCTCCATGGGCCTGGCGCCTATCCTGGTGGAAGAAGTTTTCCGCATCATCAGCGACCTCAAGTCGCGCGGTGTGACCATGCTGTTGGTGGAGCAATTCGCCGCCGCTGCACTCAAAGTGGCGGACTACGGCTATGTGCTGGAAAACGGCCGCATCTCGGTGCACGGTGAGGCGTCCAAGTTGCAAGACGACCCCGCGGTCAAGGCCGCTTACCTGGGCGGCGGACACTAGACCTCTACCAGCGCCCTGGGGCGCAGGCCGTACCTTGAAAAGGGCGCGAGACGCATGCATGCGGCTCGCGCCCTTTTTGATTATTGGGCTGGAAATGCGCTTTACAAAGCCTTAGTCTGCGTATG
>CANBQX010000005.1 GCA_947371775.1 Comamonadaceae bacterium | reverse complement strand
AGCAGCCCGACAAAGGCCCCGCCCAGCGACAGCGGCAGGGCCGCCAGAATCGTGAAGGGATGCAAAAAGTCTTTGAACAGCAAGACCAGCACGATGTAAATGCACAGCACACCCGTCAGCATGGCCAAACCAAAACTGGCAAACAGCTCACCCATCACCTCGGCGTCGCCCAAGGTCAATTGCTTCACGCCGGTCGGCAGGTTGTTGATGCTGGGCAGCTTGTCCACGGACGCGGTCACATCGCCCAGGGGCACACCGGAGAGCTCCACCTCAAACGTGATGTTGCGGCTGCGGTTCAGGCGGTCGATCACGGCGGGGCCGCCAGTGGTCTCCATGGTGGCGACCTGGCTGAGCAAGACCGGTCCCCGTGCACCGGGCACCGTCAGGCGCCCAAGCAAGTCCAGGTCCTGGCGGGCGCTGTCTTGCAGTTTGACAATGATGGGCACCTGGCGTTGGCTGAGGTTGAGCTTGGCCACGTTGTTGTCGTAGTCGCCCACCGTAGCGACCCGCAAGGTGTCGCCAATGGCGGCGCTGGTCACGCCCAATTCAGCGGCGCGCATGAAATCCGGGCGTACCGTGATTTCGGATCGGATCAGGCTGGCACTCGAGGTGATGGTGCCCAGGCCCGGGATGGTGCGCAAATCGCGCTCCACCGCCGCTGCGGCCGTGGCCAGGGCTTGCGGGTCTTCGCCGGTGAGCACCAGCTGGTATTTTTCGCCCGAGCCGCCCAAGCCCACTTTGCTGCGCACGCCCGGCAACTCCGACATGGCCGCGCGAATGTTGTTCTCAATCACCTGCTTGCGCGGGCGCTTGCCGCGTTCGCTCAAGAGCACCGTGAGCGTGGCCTTGCGCACTTCTGACGCGCCTGGCGGCGCAAAGGGGTCTGAGCCCGCCGCACCGCCGCCGATGGTGGTGTACACACTTTGGATGTGCTCCACGCGACCGAGCAAATGGCGCGCGGCTTCGGCCGCGTCACGGGTTTGGCTCAGCGTGGAGCCGGGGGGCAGTTCCAGGTAGATCTGGGTTTGTGAGTTGTCGTCCGGCGGAATAAAACCCGTCGGCAACAAGGGAATGAGCATGATGGAGCCGACAAAAAACGCCGCAGCGGCGCCCATGGTGATCCAGCGATGGGACAGCGCCCAGCGGCTGGCGCGCAGATAGGCGGCCATCCAAAACGGCTCTTGGTGCGGCTTGGGGCTGCGGCGCATGACATAGGCCGCCATCATGGGGGTGAGCACCCGCGCCACCACCAGCGAGGCAAACACGGCCAGCGCAGCGGTCCAACCAAATTGTTTGAAAAACTTGCCGGGAATGCCGGACATGAAGGCCGTGGGCAAAAACACGGCAATCAGCGTGAACGTGGTAGCAATCACGGCCAGACCGATCTCGTCGGCCGCCTCCATGGCCGCCTGGTACGGCGTTTTGCCCATATTCAGGTGGCGTTCAATGTTCTCGACTTCGACGATGGCGTCATCCACCAGCACACCAATGACCAGCGACAAAGCCAGCAGCGTCACGGTGTTGATGGAGAAACCCAGATACGCGATGCCAATGAAGGCCGGAATGACCGACAGGGGCAGCGCCACCGCAGACACCAGCGTGGAGCGCAGATTGCCCAAAAACAACCACACGACGATGACGGCCAACAATGCGCCCTCGTACAGCATGGTCATGGACGACTCAAACTCCTCGGCCACCGGTTGCACAAAGTCAAAGGCCTGGGTGATTTCCAGGTCCGGGTGCTGGCTTTTGAGCTCTTTGAGCGCGGCTTGCACCGCAGCGCCCACTTCGATCTCGCTGGCGCCTTTGCTGCGGGTGATCTCAAAACCCACTACCGGCACGCCGTTGAGCAAAGCCAAGGCACGCGGTTCGGCCACCGTGTCTTTGACCGATGCCACGTCGCTCAGGCGCAGGCGCCCGCCTTTGGACAGGCCCATTTCCAAGTCCGCCAAGGCGGCGGCACTGGCCACGGTGGCCAGGGTGCGCATGGGCTGTTCGCTGCTGGCCAAATCGGCACGCCCACCCGCGCTTTCGGTTTGCACCTGGCGCAATTGGCGCGAGATTTCGGAGGCGGTACCCCCCAGGCTTTCAAGCTTGAGCGGATCCAGCGCCACTTCGATTTGGCGCGTCACGCCGCCCACGCGGCTGACCGAGCCCACACCCTTCACGCCCAACAAGCGACGCGCTACTGTGTTGTCCACAAACCAGCTCAGCGCCTCATCGTCCATGCTGGGCGCACGCACGGTAAACGCCAGAATCGGGGCGCCCGAGAGATTGACCTTGCTGATCACCGGGTCGCGCACATCGGCGGGCAACTCGGAGCGCACGCCCTGCACTGCGGATCGCACGTCGTCGACGGCTTCCTGGGTGGCTTTTTCGAGGCGGAATTCGGCCGTGACGGTCACGCCACCGTCCTGCACCTTGGTGTAAATATTCTTCAAGCCCTGCAAGGGCGCAATCGCGTTTTCGATCTTGCGCGCCACCTCGGTTTCCAGCTGTGCGGGCGCAGCGCCGGGGAGCGAGGCCGACACCACCACGGTGGGCAATTCAAGGTCAGGAAATTGCTGCACCTTCATGGACTTGAACGCCAACATGCCAGCAAAGCTGAGCATGACAAACAGCATCACCGCCGGGATCGGGTTTTTGATAGACCAGGCTGAAACATTCATCGCACAGGCCCTTTATTTGCTGGCTGCAGAGGCTGGGGCCATGGCCGCGCCGGAGACCACTTTGACCAGATCGCCGTCACTCAAGAAGCTTCCCCCGCTGGCCACCAGCTTGTCCTCGGGTTTGATGCCCGACAGGATCTCAATGGAGTCACCCAGTGCGCGTCCCGTCTGCACTTTGGTCTGTCCAACGCGGTTGTCCGCACCCAGCCGATAGACATAGCTAAAGCCGTCGCGCACCACCACGGCGGTTTGCGGCACGGTCAGCGCACTGGAGCTGCCCAAAGACAATTCCCCCCGCGCATACATGCCAGGCTTGAACGCAGCTGCCGCCCCGTTGCCCAGCGGTGACAGCACATCCACATAGACCAAGCCGTTGCGGGTGGCCACGTCTACCGTGGGTGCAACCATTCGAACGCGTCCCTGGCGCTGGGCGCCGCCGGGTGCGGTAAGCAGCACCGGCATGCCTGCGGTGATGCGCCCCATTTCGGCGGCGGTCACTTCACCACGCCACTCCAAGCGCCCTTGGCGAATGAGTTTGAACAATTCTGTGCCAGCACCCACCACCGCACCCACCGTGGCGCTGCGGGCAGAAATCACACCTGCATCGGGCGAGAGCACCTGGGTGTGCTTCAAGCGCAACAACTGGGCGTCGAGTTGCGCCTTGGCCGAGTCCACGCGTGCCTTGGCCACCTGCTCTTGTGTCAGGTACTGGTTAACTTGCTGGGCACTCAGGGCGCCACTGCCGTCTACAGCGCGGGCGCGCGCAGCGTTGGCCGCCGCGTCATTGGCAGTGGCCTGAGCCTCGGCCAAAGCGGCACGGGCCAAGGCCACATCGGCCTGCACACTCTCGGCATCCAAGGTCACCAGCACCTGCCCTTTTTGCACACTGTCGCCCACCGCCGCGTGCAGCTCGGCAATGCGCAAACCATTGGCCTCTGCGCCCACACTGGCCTCTTGCCATGCGGCCAGTCCGCCATTGGCAGCCAACTTGACCGGCGCTGCGTTGCGTGTCGCCTGCACCACCGAGACGGTCAGCGCCGCTTTGGCAACCGGCTTGGGCGCATCGGCAGCGGCGCTGGCGCCACTCGCTACCAGCAAGGCACACACAAGGGCCACACTTGCCACCACAGGCAGACGGTTCAGGGCTTGGGTTTCAAAGCGGTTCATAGTCATTTCACGCGTCATAAAAAAATAAGAAAGTGAGATGGGTGGGAGGTCAAGCCTTGCTGGGATCAAAGCCACCGCCCAGCGCGCGGTAGATCGTCACCCAGGCGAGCTTGTGCTGCAGCTGCAGCGCCAGTACCGCTGATTCGGCGGCCCAGGCCGCGCGGCGCGCCTCCTGCAACTCCACGCCGCTGGCAAGGCCTTGTTGCAGGCGGGCCTGCGTTGCGGCCAAAGCCTTGTTGTAGCTTTGCTGCACCAAGGCCGCGTCTTGTTCGCGTGCTTGCAGGCTCTGCAATTGCACCAGCACTTCTTCCACCTCACGCACCGCCTGCCGAACCGTGGCTTGGTAGGCAAGCACGGCGCTTTGGTACGCGGCTTGTGCCGACGCTTGCGCCGCCTCGCGCTGCCCTGCGTCGTAAATCGGAAGGCTCACGGCCAGCGGCCCAAACGACCAGGTGCTGAGGTCTTGGTCTATGCCACCGCTGCTCACCCGCATGGCGCCAATCGAGCCATTGAGGCTCAGGCGCGGCAAACGCTGCGCCTTGGCATTGCCCACCGCAGCGGCGGCCATCAATACATTTTTCTCGGCAGCAAACACGTCGGGGCGCTGTGCCAGCGTGTCGGCAGGAACACGGGCCACCGGCGGAGCGGCCAGCGTATAAGTGGTCTTGGTAGCTTCTTGCAACTGCTTGCGCAAGTCGTCTTCGGCCATAGCGGTAAGTGACACCAATCCTTTGATATTCACATCACACTGTGCGGCTTGCTGCGACAAGCGTGCACGGCTGTCCGCCGCCGCGGCACGGGCCAAGCCCGCCTGGGCTGCACTGACGAATCCTGCGCCAGCGCTCAGATCGGTCAAACGGGCGGTCTCCTGCTGCGAATCCGCATCTTGCGCAGCCAGCGTTTGCAATTGCTGGCAATGGAGCCAACTGAAATAGAGATTGGCCACGTCTGCGGCCACCGACACACGGGCGTCGTGCCACTGCGCCTGCGAACTTTGCACTTGCGCGCGCGCGGCATCGCTGACAGCGCGGTTGGCTCCCACCAGATCAAGCTCCCACGAGGCCATCAGACCGCCCTGCAAGGTCGTCGCAGTGGGGATGCCCACTTGGCTCACACCCCGCCCGGCACTCGCCTGGGCGCTGATGCCAGGGAAAAGTGCTGCATTGGCCTGGGCTTGGCTCGCGCGCGCCTGTGCAATGCGCTGTATGGCCTGCGATACGCTGGGACTGGCGGTTTGAGCTGCCTCGATCAGCGCAAGCAGCAAGGGATCGCCCTGCTTTTGCCACCATTGAGACAGGTCGGCAACACTGCCTGCTTGCGGCAAGGGCGCTTGCCAAGCGCTGGGCGCGACGGGCACCACTTTGGACGAGGGCAACATGGACTGCAGCGCACCGCAGGCAGTGAGATTGCAAACAACGGCCAATAGCAGGAAGTGGGTAAAAGTTCTGTACATCAGGGCACACACCAGGTCTAGAAAATGCAAAAAGCCCAAGCAATACCATTGCTTGGGCTTCTATTCTGGCGGAGAAGGCGTCCCCCTCCGTCGAACTCAACGCCGTAAATCCCCGTCAAGTTCACTGCAATAATTTCGCCGTTCTCCAGTGAAAACTTGTTCAAGGTTGTCAAAGCCCGTCAAATCCCGCACAATCCAATAAAATCCATTAAGGTGGGTTGGTGGTGGGGTCGATTTGACCGGCGATATGAATGACGAACAGGGATTCGAAACATGCCCAAACGTGCAAAGGAAATGAGCCCGCTGGCGGTCTCCAGGCTGACCAAGCCGGGGCTGCACTTCGTGGGCGTTGTCTCTGGCCTGGCGCTGCAAATCGCCCAGTCAGGCGCCAAAAGCTGGATCCTGCGATACCCCGATGGTAAGAAGCGCAAGGAAATGGGGCTGGGCCCCTATCCTGATGTGGGCTTGGCAGATGCCCGCCGGCGAGCACGCGAAGAACGCGAGAAACTGGACAAAGGCGTGGACCCGATCAACGAGCGCCGCATGGCTCAAAGTGCAATGCGTGCGCAGTCAGCCGCAGCGATCACTTTCGAGAAAGCCGCCCTCGCCTATATCGCCGCTCATGAATCCGGCTGGGACAATTTGAAGCACATCCAGCAGTGGCGCAACTCGCTGCAGACCTATGCTTACCCTCACATCGGCGCGCTATTGGTGCGGGACATTTCAGTTTCCAACGTCCTCCAGGTGCTGGAGCCGATCTGGTCCGACAAAACAGAGACCGCCTCCCGCGTACGTAGTCGCATGGAACTCGTGCTGGACTGGTCCGCTGCGCGCGGTTATCGGGAGGGCTTGAACCCTGCGCGCTGGCGTGGCCACTTGGACAAGCTGCTGCCAAAGCCGTCCAAGGTTTCCAAGGTGGAGCACCACAATGCCCTGCCGCTCGATGAAATGGGCGCCTTCATGCTGGCACTGCGGGAGCAGGTAGGGATGGGGGCCAAGGCGCTGGAGTTTGCAATTCTCAATGCATCACGTTCGGGCGAGGTCCGGCTGGCCACTTGGGACGAAATCGACTTGACCACAAACATGTGGGTAATTCCTGCCGAGCGCATGAAGGCAAAGAGAGAGCATCGCGTTCCCTTGTCAGATGCCGCCGTCAAGTTGCTAACCGCGCTACCCCGAATGGCGGGCACTCAACTCGTATTCCCAGCGCCGCGCGGTGGCGCACTGTCCGACATGACGCTGACGGCGGTCATCCGTCGCATGAACGAATCCGAAGGCAATATTTGGATTGACCCAGGCACAGGCCGGGAAGTTGTCCCCCATGGATTCCGGTCCACTTTCAAGGACTGGGCATCCGAGCGCACTGCATACCCTGGCGAAATGTCCGAAATGGCACTGGCCCATGCGATTGGCGACAAGGTGGAGGCAGCGTACCGCCGAGGCGACATGCTGGAGCGGCGTCGCAAGATGATGGACGACTGGGCAACCTTTTGCGCAACTGTCGCCCAGCCGAGTGCGGAAGTGATTCCAATTGGCACAAAGCGCGCTGCTGCTGGCGAATAAATATAACTACAAATAATCCTTGCATTGCCGATTAAACGTAACTACAATAAAAACCAATGAAGCTCACTTTCGACCCGAAAAAAGACGCGGCCAATATTGCGAAACACGGCGTGTCACTTGCGATGTCGGAAAGTTTGGAATGGGGGACGCTGGAGTGCAAGGCGGACACCCGGCGCGACTATGGTGAGCCAAGGCAGATCGGCTATGTGATTGCAGACGATCGCCTGTACTGTGTTGTGTTTGTTGACCGTCCCGCAGATGCGCCGACCGAGCGCCGTGTCATCAGTTTGAGAAAGGCTAACAGCCGAGAGGTGAAGCAATATGAATCCGACAATTAAAACCCGAACCGGGCGCGTGCTGGCAATGCCAACGGCAGAGGAAGATGCCGCGATCAATGCTGGCATTGCAGCCGACCCGGACACCTACGAACTGGGCGCGGCCGAGTTCAAGCAGTTGCGGCGCGGTCGCCCACTCGGAAGTGGCAGCAAGGTTCAGGTAACGCTGCGCATTGACGTGGACGTGGTGGACAAGTTCAAGGCGTCAGGGGCTGGATGGCAAACGCGCATGAACGATGCGCTGAAAAGCTGGGCCAAGCGCCACGCATAGAAATCAGCGAAGCCCTGGCGCTGTCTATCCAGGGCAATAAGGCGGATCTGGGATGGGCGGCAACCCAAACCAGACCCTAACCACATCAAAGAAGGACTTTGAAAATGGCTAATTCGAATGTAGCGCAAGACACGGTAAAAGAGTGGGACCCACGCATCTCGTGCATCTCAACCACTCGAACAAAGCGCGGAAAGTTCCTCAACATCAACTATTTCGATGTGCCCGATGAGGACTACGGCGTCGGGTTTCTGAGGGGGGCGGATATTGCAGTTGAGCTGTTCAAAGAAATGCGGAACGCTCCAACGCGTCGATTGAGTTGGGTATTGCAAGAAGCGACGAAACACATTGACGCACTTGCGGACCACGCACCCGGCAAACGCGGCGCCGCCTGTGGCCTTTATTACTCGGTTTTTGATTGCTTGGAATTTGCAGCCGAAAATCTGGACCTAGAACGAATCGCGCAAATAACGGCCAACCATGCTAAAGCATCTCATGCCCGTGTAGCTGCGCAGGATGCAGCCCAAAAAACAGCCTTTGTCGCAAAGATGGCCAGCGCAAAAGCGATTAAACGCGCCAACTCTGGTGCGGAGGTGGCCCATGTCTGATGCCCCACTAGCGCACCAAGCCTTCGCGCTGCTAAAAGACCTGCAGCATTTCTATGCCCAGTTTCCAGGCCACGAAACTGGCTTCAATCGAGATTGCCGAGAATCATCAATGCAGGTTCTTATTCACATGATCAAAGAGCCCCACAAGTATCACGATTTGGATTCATTGACTCGAAAATTCTGCGGCCCGCTTGGCGTGACATTCACATCGGCTACGGATATTCAAGAACGCTGCACATTTGATGAGTGGGAGCGGCGTCACGAGGCCGCCTCAATTCAGGTCAAGGCCATTTTGGAATTCAATGGTAGCAGCCAAGGATAGTGCGACCAACTCGCCGAGCACATTTATCGAAGTCGCCCATCCGTGAAAACAAAATCCCCAAAGTCAAATGGCTCCGAGCTGCAAAGCATTTGGGGAATTGGCTGGCCAGAGTACGACGCAAAAAAAGCGTACGACCTGGTCCAGCTTTTCACCTTTGATCTAAGCGGAGAGGAACTGGCGCGAGAGCGCTGCAGATCGCTCTCCCTGCATCTTGACAACGGAACACCTCTGACTAAAAACGTTCGAACGTGGGCCAACACTGCCTTGGCTGAAATTGCCGATGGCAAAGACGCAAATGCGGCCTTGGGTCTCAAGCGCAGTCGGGGTCGCGCTGAGTCGGTAAGCTCAAAGCAGAATCAAGACCGGATGATCGCTTTTCTTGTTCAGCAATTGATCGACCGGCAGGATGATTCACTCGGGCGAAGCACCACATCCAAGGCTGATGTGTTCCAGGTGGTTAGCGAATGGCTGAAATCAAACGACATGCCCTCTTACGAAGGAATGACAGCGAGCGGCACTCCCAAAACTGTCAGGCGCAGCATGGGGACTGAAAGCGTCAAAAAGATTTACCTAGCCAATCGCGAGGCAATACTCGCCGCAAAGATCGGGTAATCAAATACCGCATTTGATTACCCGCATTAGCGTTACGGGCCGCTAATCAGAAAAATCGCTTCATCCAATCCCGGAGAAGCGAAATGAATCCCAACAAAGCCCATCAACCCAAAACAACTCCTGATGAGTTCAGCGGGTTTGACACCCAGCCAGACCTTGCACATGTCCGAGTGCAAACAGTGGCAAAAATCTATGACGTTTCCTGCGCCACCATTTGGAACTGGGTAAGCGCCGGCCAATTTCCTTCGCCTCGAAAAATCGGCCCCAACTGCACGCGTTGGCGCGTTGGGGACATTCGAGCTCACATGGGGATAAGCGCCTGATGGCCGCCCAGCACGACCTTAAACGGTTTGCAACCGCCCAGGCCTTGGCCGCCTTGCATGGCGTCACCCTTTACCGGATTGATGGTGACTTTGGCCGCCCGATCTACTGCGCGACGCGGTGGGCAATGACCAGGCAACTGGATGACTTGGACCAGGTTGAAGCCTGGCTGCAGATGGTCACTGGTAAAACGATGGAGCGCGCCGCCGCATGAGCGTTCAAGTCATGTCACTGGTTTGGAAAAGCTCGCAACACAGCGGAAGCGCCCTGCTCATGGAATTGGCCATAGCTGACTTTTCCGACGACGACGGCCGCGCGTATCCTTCAGTTGCTACCCTGGCCCGGAAGTGCCGCATCAAGCCAAGAAACGCAAACTACCTGCTCCGTCAGTTGCAAGACTCGGGCGAACTCACGGTGCGCATTGGTGAAGGCCCAAAGGGATGCAACCTCTACAAAATCAACGTTAAGGGGCTGCAATCTGGTGCAGGGGTGCAAGGCATTGCAGGGGTGCAACCGGTTGCCGGGGGGGCTGCAATCCTTTGCGCACAACCCCTGCAACCCAGTGCAGCCAAACCATCATTGAACCACCAAGAACCATCAGACCTGCGGAAATCAAAGATTCCCGCCTGCCCGTTCGATAAGGTGATCGCTGCGTATCACGACAAATTGCCAGAACTTCCCAAAGTCAGGCTACTGACCGACAAACGGAAGAAGGCTCTCTCAAAATTCTGGACTTTTGTTCTGACTTCGAAAAAGTCAGACGGGAGCCCGCGTGCCGGCAACCAGGCGGAGGCCTTGACGTGGATTGGTGAGTATTTCAGCCGCGCCAGCCACAACGACTTTTTGATGGGGCGGGCTGGGCGCACGGCAGAGCATAAGGATTGGCAATGTGACATTGACTTCCTGTTGACCGAACGTGGTTTGACGCAGGTGATTGAGAAAACAAGGGAGGCCTCGTGAGCACTTCCGACCTGATCGTCCCACCTCACAGCTACGAAGCCGAGTGCGGCGTGCTGGGCACCCTACTGCTGGACAACGAGGCCATCCACCGCATTGGCGATTTGAATGCCGACGCCTTTTACACGGCCTTCCATGCCGACACCTTCCGGGCCATCCAGGCACTGGCCGCCGCCGGGCAGGCGTTCGACGTGATCACCGTCTTCGAACACCTGAAAGCCTCTGGCGATTTCGACGGCGCGATGTTGAGCGATTTGAACGCCATCGCACAGTACGCACTCAGCGCCGCCCATGTGCGCAATTACGCCGGCATCGTGACCGACCGCTACCGCTCGCGCCAGCTTATGGCCGCGGGCGCCGAAATCAGCCGCATGGCACTGGCACCGGGCAAGCCATCCGAACAGTTGGACCATGCCCAGATGATGCTGGCCAAGCTGGCCACGGTGAAAGCGAAGCGCGAGCCCCAGCACATCAACCAATCTCTTGCCGACTATCTCGGGTTGCTGCAAGACCTGAGCGAAGGCAAGAACCCGGCGATACCGACCGGCATTGCTGGACTCGACCGGATTCTGAACGGTGGCATCCGCCGCGGCGAAATGATGGTGATCGGCGCCCGGCCCAAGCATGGCAAGACGGCGATCGCCCTGGCGCTGGCCCGCAACTTCGCCCACAGCTACAACGTGCTTTTCATGAGTCAGGAAATGCCGTACACCCAGTTGTTGCATCGGCACACTGCGGCGATGGGCTCGGTAGACCTTGGCCGAATCCTGCGCGCAGATAAGTCGGATGCTGGGATGTGGGCGCGCGTTACGGAGGCCGCCGAACGCCTTGGGCGTCTGAATCTGGTCCACGACGACCAATCGGCCCTGGCCCTGCTGGATGTGCGGCGCAAGGCCATCCAAGTCAAACGCCAGCATGGGCTCGATGTCCTGTTTGTCGATTTCCTGCAACTCATGCAGGGCGCCGGCGAAGACAACCGCAATCGCGAACTGGACGTCATCGTAAACGGCATCAAGGCGCTGGCGCTGGATTTGGACATTGCGGTGGTGGTGCTTTCCCAAATGAGCCGCAAGGCTGACGAGCACTACGGACGGCCCACCATGACCCACCTGCGCGACTCGGGCGCCATCGAGGCGGCAGCCGATCAGATCGCCCTGCTTTTCACGGACTGGGCCCACCCGCTCAGCAAACGCGAGGCTGCATTCAAGGGCTACAGCGAACTCGAGATCGTCGCCCACCGCAACGGCGCGCAGGGACTGGTGCCACTGGAGTTCATTGGCGAGCTTCAACAAATCGGAGACTGGTCCCGCGAAACGCCGCGGCGCTCCAAAACCACGGGAGGCACTTTCGAATGACCCAGCCGGATTTCATTGCATCGCTCAAACAGGTTGAGCGCGACCTGGCGGCGTCGGCAAAGCTGGCAAGGGCCAGCGCCGAGCGCATCAGGCAAATCAAAGCCAAGGCGGAGGCACCCTCCCCCAAACGCTCCCGTAAAAACACGGCTTCCAAGGCTTCGACGGTGAAACCCACCTTCCAACCCACTCAAAAACGCAACCCCATTTCGCTGTCTGGTCACCAGGGCGCCGACCGCGAATCACTTGCAACTGCCCCAAAAGGAACCAAAAATGACCAATGAGTCACAACCACGCAAAACGACTGCGGAATACCAGCACGAGCTGATGGTCCAGATTGGCAACCGTGAAAACGAGTTGCGCCTGGCAATGTCCACCGCCAACTCACAGATTCACAACCTACGGATCCAGGCGCGCCAGCACTCTGACCGGCAAGACAACGATTCCGCCCGCGCAGCGATGGCCCAGGCAGGCCGGCTGAATGAGGAAATCCGGTCGATGAATAAGACGCTGGCGGACCTCGAAATTGAGCGCCAAGGCATCGTCAGGGGCAGCGACCCGCGATTGGACGGCCATGGGCACGCCGAGCGCGTTCAGAACCGGACAGCGGCACAAACCGAACATGCGCAAGCCGTCCAGGAATACAACGAACTGATGGCGGCCACGGGCCCACTGGTCACCGCAGCCAAACGCCTCGTCCAGTCGTGCATCGGTATGCGCCTTGATCCGCCCGCTGCAGCTCTTGAAATCGCCAAATCATTCTAAGGAAACACCATGGCAAATTACACATTTACCGCACCCGCTGGCATGAACCAGGGCACGCACAAACTCCCAGACGGTGTCGTGGTCACCATTTCAGGCAATCAAGCCAGCGTGCCCGATACAAGCTGGCAGGCGGCCATCTCTGCCGGTTACACGCCGCCTTTCGGTACTCCGGCACCCTATGTGTCAATGAGGGCGCCGGCCAACTGGACCGGCAACCTCGCACTCCCCAACGGTGTCACCGTCACAGTAACTGGAGGCCTGGCCAGCGTACCGCAGGGCTGGACCTCCTTTGCTACGCAGTACGGGTTCATCCCAACTCACGGCGTTTTATAGGGAACCGTAATGATCAAGATTTGGATGCGCTCCCCGGTACCGGGCGCCAACTACACGCTCTCAGACGGCGTAACAGTGGACATCACCCAAGACGGGCTGGCCTTGGTTCCTGCTGACAGTTACCTCGCCGCCGTTCAAAGCGGTTTCACCCCAGAAGACCTGCCAGTTGTCGAATCAGTCGAAGCAGTCCGCAATCAAGGAGCCACAAATGCATAACGTCTCCCCGGTGCAGCCCGCCGACGCCGCAGCCGCCAACGACCAAGTCCAGGTGGAAGCCGTCATCCCCGTCACCGATCAAGCAACCGGAACCGACGAAATTTCAATCGAGCGCATGCCATCGCCTGGCGAGCGCGTGGTTGAAATGATGGTGCTCGGGCTACTCTGAAAGGAATCAAAATGTTTGAGGCATATCGCATCGCAGTAGAGCTCTCGCTGGTGAACAAGGTCAGCACCGGCTTGATCAGCATCACCAACGACCTGCGAAAGACGGACGCAGCCGCTCAAGGTCTGCACAAGAATTTGGGCCTGATTGGAATGGCCCTTGCCGGTACTGGCGCATCCATGCTGCTGTCCCTCAAGGGCCCGCTGCAGATGGCCATGGATTACAACCGCGAGTTGGCCAAGTTACGGCAGATGGGCTTAGGTGATCTGCAAATCAAAGACGCCCAGAAGTTTGTGACGGCGACCGACATCATCGGCACTTCGATGCAGGAGCGCATGAAGCTCTTCGTCGAAGCCCAGGGTGCATTCCGTGAGTCGGGCATGGATGGCGCCCGCTCATTGGAAGCAGCAAAAACTATGATGCCGGTGCTGGCGCAGTACCAGGTAGCGATGGGGCTGCTAGGCGGACAGCACAGAGGCGCCCACGAAGGCGCGATGCGCAGTCTGAATAAAACCGTCGAAATGATGGGCGGATTGGGCAACACCGAACGAGCAAAAGAGATTGCCGACGGAATTTTTAAGGCGGTCCAGTCAAGCGGCAAGATGGTCGACGAGCGCCAGCTCAAGCAGTTTGTTGCCTACGGCAGTTCGGCCACCAATCAATTGGGCTTGCGGGCGATATTCGGCGGCCTTGAACCGATCATCGGCGAGCTGGGTGGCAGCACAACCGCAGTGGGCCTGCGCACTGCCTACGGTCGCACCAACGGCATGATGTCGCTGCCGCCCAAGCTGATGTTGCACGAAATGGCTGGACTGGGAATGTTGGATGCCACTGGCCACAAACAGACCTCGTACCTTGCAAACCTTCAATCTACTGATGCGATCGGGTATGCGTCGGAACTATTGAAGATGTACCACGCCCACGGCATCATCCGACAAACAGATGTGGAGCGCGAAAACGCGATCATTCTGGGCACGAATGGCGCCAAGGTCTACAACAAGATCATGTCGCAACTGCCGGTCATTGAGGAATCACTCAAGGCCTACGACAAGGCCCGCGGCATCGCGCAGACTGTCAAGGACAACGCCGACAGTCCGATGATGGCGATGGAGAAGTTCCACAAGGCACTGGCAGACTTGGGGCTTGTCATCGGTCAGACGGTGCTGCCGGTACTTACTCCGCTGATTCAGGACTTTTCAAACTGGCTCAAAGACCTCAACAAATTCCCAAGCTTGATCAAAGGGTTGACACTGGGGTTTGTAGGGTTGGCCTCCGCCATGACCCTCGGCGGGGGGTTAATGCTGGCAGTTCGGGGATTTGGGGCACTTAGTGGCGCGCTGGGACTGATCGGCGGGGCTGGCGGATTGCTAGCGGCTGGCGCGGCCTCTCCGATAGTGCTGGGCATCGCAGGAATGGCGGCGGCACTCGGTGGGCTGACATGGTTGTTTGACATGTTCAAGGAAAAGCGGGCGAGCGACCCAGTTCTAGGCCCAAGAAATCGAACCAGTGGCAGTGAGCACCACATCGGAGACGTATGGCATCCCGGTCATGGTCGCAGCGGTGCGGGCGGTTATTGGGGGCCGGCAGAGACGGTGCAAAGTGGTCAAGGTGCTCACTCACCCTATGTCCGGTCAAGTTCGCCAATGCGCCAAAAGATCGAAGTTCCGGTCCACCTGAACGGGCGTGAAATCGCGCGCGCCGTGGCCAACGAATGGGGTAACGAGTCTCGGCGCCCCTCGGCCTCCGGTACCCGTTTCGACGGCAGTATGTCGCCGGTTTCGCCTGGCATGGCAGGGGCACATTGAATGACCCGAACCATTTACCACAGCGACATCGACCACATGCTGGCCGCACGGCGTGAATTCGACCAGGTGGCACCGCACTTCGCCCAGGTAGCCACGCTGGCCCAACTGGTGGTCGACGAGCAGAAAGCCGCCGGCCATGCTGACGTTGCCCGTGCCTTTGGCCGCAAGGCGGGGGCCGAGCTGCTCGATCGCTACACCGATCTGGCGGCAAAGTACGCGCGCACCGTGCGTAAGGTCATGGGCGTGCGTCCGAAGCTGATGGAAGACCCGCTGCAGTTCATCCGGCGCATCGACGCCATGAGCGCGCTGGAGATTCAGCAGACCATGGAGCGCAACGGAATTAGGGTCAAACCATGAAAGACGTCGAGTCCGAAATTCTCAAGCGCCAGGCGCGGATCAAGGCCGCATTGAGCGAACTGCCAGAACATGACGATCATCCCGAAGCTGAGCCACCAGACAATCCAGCGATGGCAAGCAGCGCCGAGGGGCTCTCAGCCAGCGTCGTGCTGCAATTTCTGAATCACGACCTGAACTTACCCTCACAGGGGGTCTATGAAGAGTTTCGAAAACGAAACGATGCAGTGCAAGCCGGAAGCATGGACGTGCCCGAACGCATGCTCATGTCCCAAGCCATGGCGCTGCAGGCGGTTTTTTCCAAACTAATGGGGAAGGCCTCAAGCAACCTCAATGACATAAAGCGGCTACAGCCCCTCATGCAGCTTGCCTTGAAAGCCCAGAGCAATTGCCGGGTGACGCTGGAGACCTTGAACGAGTTCAAAAACCCGCGCTCCGTGGCATTTGTCCGGCAGACCAACGTGGCCCATGGCCCGCAACAGGTGAACAACGAATTGAAGCCCGCACCGGCATTGAAACGCGCGCGTGGGAAATCTCAGCCCAATTCCAAGACGAACGAACTATTAGAGGCAGGCAATGGCGGCACGCACCTGGACACCAGAACAGCGCCAGCGGCAGCGGGAAGCAATCGAGCGCTGGAAACCGTGGGAGCGATCAACCGGCCCGCAAAGCCAAGGCGGAAAGCTGAAAAGCTCCCGAAACGCGATGGTGCACGGTCTACGCTCGAATCCGTGGCGTGACCTCAAGGCCACCATCCGCAAAATGACAGGCGCTGACATGGAGGCCGAGATTCGCCGGATGATGCGGGCGGACGGACTGGAGTGATTTTTCGGGCGCCAACCCCATGCAAGGCCGTTTTAAAAACAACCCCATGCGTGAAACTGGCAAGCGCCGTTGCGCCCTTAGTACCCATCCCCATACGTTCGAAAATATTCGTTCGCGTGGAGCATGTAAAGGTCCGTGTACAGGTTATAAATTTCGAACCAATCGGCACCGCGCATTGGGCCACTCTCTTTTGAGGTGCCAAGGAAAAAGTCGATCGCCTGCGGGTGCGACGGCTGGTTCAAATAGGACCATAGCAGCGTCAAATTGAAGCACCTGAACTGCACCTCCATGTTGTTCGATGGGTGCTCAGCGTGAAACGGAAAATTCTTGTCCCTTCGGCTGCAAACGATCATGAACCGCAATTGCCCCACGCTGGGGTCGTACTGGCCCAGCGAAATCAGGCGATCTTTGCAGTTTGTAGGCAGGTCATACCGCGGGCGTGAAAGATCGCCGGTGACTCTAAATAACACGGGCACAAACAAGTTTTCCACTTTGATGCCAGTCGTTGCCTGGGCCATCTTGGTTTGCCGATCCGTGAACCTCTCGGTTTGAGTGATGAAGTTCAATTGCGGATTGTTGGGCGTGTTGTGCACGCTGATGTGGGTGTCGCATTCCTCAAACGCTGACTCCGGTTGAGTCTCGACCATTTCTTGCAATGACTTGCCGTTGTAACGCCTGCCACCTGAAGTCGTGTGCACATTCAGGTCGCCGCTTCGGGTCTCGTGGACCTTAAAAACGGTTTTCGGTGCTCCATTGACGTTGATAACGAACCTCGTGGCCAAGTCCCGCTCCTTGGTTGATTGCGCAAAAAAGCAACGCTCAAACGAAAAAAGCGACTGCACTGCAATCGCTTTTCCGTTGGGTGGGTTTTTGGGTGGGTTGTGGAAAAAACCCTCTTGAAACCCGCATAAACACTGACTATCTGGCGGAGAAGGCGGGATTCGAACCCGCGGAGGGTTTTACCCCTCGCACGCTTTCCAGGCGTGTGACTTAAACCGCTCATCCACCTCTCCAGAGCCTCTGATTTTAACCTGCAAATGGCCTGATTTTTCGACCCCCGGGTAAGCGACCGGATTTTTCAAGCACTGACAGACGAAAAAAAGCCCGCTTGCGCGGGCTTTTCTCGGATCCGACGGATCGCAAAGATGCGCTAATTAGCGGATCACAGCGATGGTTGTCAGAGCGCCGCCCTTGATGGTCTTCAGGGTCAAGGCACCGTTCAAGATGTCGCCCTTTTCGTCAAAGGAGATGGGGCCAGTCACGCCCTTGTAGTCTTTGGTCGCAGCCAGAACCGGCAGGTACTTGGCGGGGTCCGAAGACTTGGCAGCAACCATGGCCGCAACCATGATCTTGACCGAGTCATAGACGTAGGGTGCGTAGACTTGAACGTCAGCACCAAACTTTGTCTTGAACTTGGCTTTGAAGTCGTCCATGCCGACTTTGGCTTCGCCTTCAACACCACCGGCTTCAGCGCAGAACACTTGGTCGTCGGTCACGGAATCGCCAGCGAGTTTCACCAACTCGGTAGAGCAGATGCCGTCGCCGCCCATGAACTTGGCCTTGATGCCCAAGGATTTCATTTGCTTGAGCATGGGGCCTGCAACAGCGTCCATACCGCCGAAGAACACGACGTCAGGCTTCTTGCCCTTGATGGTGGTCAGGATGGAATTGAAGTCGGTGGCTTTGTCGGTGGTGAACTCTTTGGCCACCACTTTGCCGCCAGCAGCTTCCACTGCTTTGGTGAACTCTTCAGCCACGCCTTGGCCGTAAGCAGTACGGTCATCGATCACAGCGATGGCCTTGCCTTTGAGCGTGCCCACTGCGTATTTGCCCAGGGTGCTGCCGAGTTGAACGTCGTCAGCCACCACGCGGAAGGTGGTCTTGAAACCTTGGCGGGTGTACTTGGGGTTGGTCGCGGAAGGCGAAATCTGGGGAATGCCAGCGTCGCTGTAAATCTTCGATGCGGGGATGGAGGTGCCGGAATTCAAGTGACCGACCACGCCAGCAACCTTGGCGTCAGCCAATTTTTGGGCGACTGCAGTGCCTTGCTTAGGATCAGCAGCGTCGTCTTCAGCCATCAGCTCGAGCTTGACTTTCTTGCCGTCGATCATGACGCCAGCAGCATTCAACTCTTCGATCGCCATGATGGCGCCGTTTTCGTTGTCCTTGCCCAAGTGAGCGATCGCGCCGCTGGTGGGGCCAACGTGACCAATCTTGACGACTGGATCAGCGGAAGCAGCAGGTGCAGCGGCTTCTTCTTTTTTACCGCAAGCGACGAGCAAAGCGGCCGCTGCCAAAACGGTCAGAGCGGTCTTTAATTTGAATTGCATAAAAACTCCAAGGGATAGATAAACGGAAAAATGTGGTGAACCAAAGTTCAACGGGCGTAACCATACCCTAAATTAGCCTCGTTTGCGAGCGGGTAGTTACCAAGATGCGGGGTATTTTTACGCCCAAACGGCGTACATGCACTGGTTTTTCAGTCGGTGAGGCTATCAATTTCGTAAATTGAGATTCTTGCTGTCCGGTGTGTAGCCCTGGGCCACGTAATTTTTCCAGCGCTGACGAGCCAACAAACGCTCCTCGTCCTGGGTGCTGACCACTTCAATCACACGGGCGTGGCGCCCAAAGGCGCTCGGCATGGAGTCCCCCAGATTCACAAGCACATCCAAAGCCGGACTGGCGGCCTCACCCGCGTAGTCAGACATCACCACCGGGCTCAAGGCCACTGCTTGCGGGGATGCACCGGCATAGCAATGCACCGCAAAGTCCGTGGCGGACGAGCCCCACAATGCGGCATCGAGACGGGCCAATTGCTCTGCATCGGCCAACACCAGCACACGGGCGCCGGTGCCCACAGCCTTGCGCAGCAGGCGCACGGCGTAGGCAACTTTGTCAGGTGCGCCGAAGTGAAAGGCGACGTGGGTCACCACCGCACTCACTTCTGCGCGGCTTGTGCCAGCAGGTACTCCACCAGCAAACCGACGGGGCGACCGGTGGCACCCTTGGCGGCACCACTCTTCCAGGCGCTGCCGGCAATATCCAAGTGCGCCCAGGGAAACTTTTCCGTAAAGCGCTGTAAAAACTTCGCCGCCGTGATGGCACCACCGGCGCGCCCACCAATATTGGCCACGTCAGCAAAGTGAGACTTCAGGCCTTCGGCATATTCGTCATCCAGCGGCAAGCGCCAGCACAGGTCTTGCGCGCGCTCACCTGCAGCAGCCAGGCTGTTGGCCAAGGCGTCGTTGGGAGAGAACATGCCACTGCGCACGGCGCCCAGCGCCACCACACAGGCACCGGTCAGGGTTGCGATGTCGACCACGGCGCTGGGTTTGAAACGCTCGGCATAGGTCAGTGCGTCGCACAGCACCAAGCGACCTTCCGCATCGGTATTCAAAATCTCGATGGTTTGGCCGCTCATGCTGGTCACCACGTCACCCGGTTTCACCGCGCGGCCGTTGATCAGATTTTCGCAAGCCGGAATCAGGCCCACCACATTCACAGCGGGTTTGAGCAAAGACAAGGTCTTGAACGTGCCCAGCACGCTGGCCGCCCCCGACATGTCGAATTTCATCTCATCCATCTCTGAAGCTGGCTTGATGCTGATGCCGCCGCTGTCAAAGGTGATGCCCTTGCCTACCAGCACGCTGGGCGCCTTATTTTTGGACGCACCGCTGTAGCGCAAAACAATAAACCGCAGTGGTTGATCCGATCCCTGCGCTACCGCCATGAAGGAACCCATGCCCAGCTTGGCGACCTCTTTGGGGCCCAATACCTCACAACTGATTTTGGGGTGTTTTGCAAGTGCCAGCGCAGCCTCGCCCAAATGCTGTGGTGTGGCGTGGTTGGCGGGGCGATTGGCCCACTCTTTGGCAAATTCCACACCCGCAACAATCGCCACGGCCCGCTCGAAAGCCTGGGTGACGTCGGCGGCATTGACCACGCCGATGGTGGTTTTGGCCAGCGTGCGTGCCTGCGGCTTGGATTTGGTCGTGGTGAAGCTGTAGGTTGCATCCGCCACGGCATGGACTGCGGCGCGCACTGCCTCGTCCAACGCGGGTGCCGCAAAGCAGACCAGCATTTTTTTCAATTGCGGCGATTTGGCTGCTGCAACCGCAGCGAGCACTGCCGAGCGGGTGCTGCGGGCACTGCCATCGGTCACGGCCAACACCAGGCGGGTGGCGGCCACCTCCAAGGGACGGTACATGCTCAAGGTCTTGCCCGACACGGCTTCTAAGTCGCCGGACTTGAGCGCGCTGGCAATCAGGGTGGAGAGCTCGTCCTTACCGCCCTTGTAGTCTTTAGGCAGCAGCAGCACCAAAACGTCGGCTTTTTCGTCTGCGGCGGCTATCAAGTCCAGGTGTTTGAGTTCAAAGTTCATAATTCAGCCTTTCAATCCTTTCCATGTTATTCCATTCGTCCTTCCGCAAAGAACTGGCCCGCACATTTGGCGCAACGCTGGTGGTGCTGGTGACGGTGGTAATGACCATGACCCTGATCCGCACCTTGAGTGAGGCCACCCGGGGCGTATTCAACCCCGCCGATGTGCTGATGATCATGGGCTACACCGTGCTCTCGGACCTGCCCACCATCCTTACCTTGTGCCTGTTTATTGCAGTGGTCAGTACGCTCACCCGCATGTACCGCGACAGCGAAATGGTGATTTGGCTGGTCAGCGGGCGAGGTCTGGCGTCGCTGCTTCGGCCCCTGATGCGCTTTTGCTGGCCGATTTTTGTAGTGATCTTTGTATTGGCATTTTTAGTCTTGCCCTGGGCCTTTGGCCGTATTGAAGACCTGCGCGACCAATACGAAAAGCGCGGCGACCTGGCCCGGGTGGAAGCCGGCCAATTCCAAGAGTCCGCCAGCGGCGACCGTGTCTTTTTTATCGAGCGCGACGAAAACGACAAGTTGGCGGGTACCCACGTCTTCATGGTGACGCGTTCTGGCGGCCAAGAGACGATCACTTCCGCCGCACGCGGCACGGTGCAAACAATGGGCGCAGACCAGTTTTTGGTGCTTGAGAATGGCCAGCGCCTGGAAAAAACCCAGACCGACGCCGCCATGACCATGAGCACCTTTGCCCGCTACGGCGCGCGCATTGGCGCTGACAACCACTCGGCCCGATCCTTCACGCCCCCCAACACCCTGTCTGCCATCGCCTTGCTGCAAGACCCCACCCCCCGCAACAACGGCGAAATGGCGTGGCGCTGCGGCTTGTTCTTCGCGGCGGTGAACCTGGTGGTTATTGCCTTGGCCGCTGCTGGCGCCAACCCGCGCTCGGCACGCTCCACCACGTTGGTCTTCACCTTTTTGATTTTTGTGGTGTATTTCAATCTGCTGGTACTGGGCAAAAATTGGGTGGAGACTGAAAAAACCTCACTCTCTGCCTATTTGCTGGTCTTGCACGGTGGCGCGCTGGCACTGAGCATGCTGTGGCTCGCCATTCGCCACAACCAGTGGGCGCTGCCCCGTTGGTGGCCCGCACCCCGGGTTGCGCGATGAAGACCGTTCGCAAGCTCCTGTTTCGCGAGGTTTTTTTGGCGGTCACCGCCGTGACGCTGGCCTTTGTCTCGCTCTTCTTCTTTTTTGATTTTGTCGACGAACTGCAGGCCGTGGGAAGCAACGGCATGCTGGGCTACTCGGTGGCCCAAGCCTTGGTTTATGTCGCCCTGATGGTGCCCAGTCACGTCTACGAATTGCTGCCCATCACCGTGCTGATTGGCACCATATTTGTTATGGCGCGGCTGGCCAACAGCTCCGAATTCACCATTCTGCGCACCAGTGGTCTGGGGCCCTGGTCGGCGCTGCGCCTGCTGTTGGGCATGGGCCTGGTGTTTGTGGTGCTGACCTTTGCCGTGGGCGACTACGTGGCGCCCTTTGCCGACAAAACCGCCCAGCTGCTCAAAGCCAAGTTCCAAGGCCGCATCACCGTGGGCAAAACCGGTGCGTGGATCAAAGAGCGCCAGCCCTACAGCACCTTCTCGGTCAACGTCGCCGCCCTGGCCAGCGACGCGAGCCTGCGAGGGGTGCGCATTTTTGAGCTCAACAACCGCGGTGAAATCGTGTCACTGACCGAAGCCGCCAGCGGCAGCTTTGGCCCTGGCGACTCGTGGGCGCTGAAAGACGTGCAGCGCACCGAGTTTGAGGTGCCCGAGAAAGGGCCTGCACGCGCCCTCACCACCCGCCAAGCCGATTTCGCCTGGCCCAACAAGCTCAGCGCTGAAATGGTCTCGGCGGCGGTGCTGCGCCCCGACCGCATGGGCACCATTGATCTGTTCCAGTACACACGCCATTTGCGCAACAACGGCCAGTCCGCGCAAAAGTACGAAATCCAGTTTTGGAAAAAATTGTTTTATCCCCTGAGTTGCCTGGTGATGGTGATGCTGGCCTTGCCCTTTGCCTACCTGCACTTTCGCTCCGGCAGCACCACGTCCATGGTGTTTGGCGGCGTGATGGCGGGCATCAGCTTTGTGCTGTTGAACAACGTGCTGGGTGACGTGGGCTATTTGCAAGGCTGGCAACCCTGGCTCACGGCGGCCTTGCCCGGTTTGATTTACTCCTTTTTCTCACTGTCCGCCTTTGGCTGGCTGGTGCTTCGACGATGACACGCGGTATTGTTCTTTTCGCCCACGGCTCCCGGGATCCCCTCTGGCACCGCCCCATGCAAGCCGTGGCGGCGCAGATTCTGCAAACCCAGTCGGGCGTGGCGGTGGAATGCGCCTACCTCGAACTCAGCCCGCCTGACCTGCCCACGGTGTGCGCGCGTTTGGTCGAACGCGGCATCCGCACCATCACCATCGTCCCCATGTTTCTGGGGGTGGGCAAACACGCGCGCGAAGACCTGCCATTGCTGGTGACCGCCCTGCGCGAGGCCCATCCGCAGATCGACTTTGAGCTGCAAGGCGCCGTAGGCGAAAACCTGCGTCTGATTGCCCTGCTAGCCGACATCGCGGCCGAGCGGCCAAAGCACCCATAAGCGCCCATAGCCACACGGGCGCCCGAGGTTGTCAAAACCTCGCATAAAGCATAATGAAACGCTTCTATAGGCGTAGTTTGATATGAACCTGCACCAGTTTCGATTTGTCCAAGAGGCGGTCCGCCGCAACCTCAACCTGACCGAGGCCGCCAAGGCGCTGCACACCTCGCAGCCCGGCGTGTCCAAAGCCATCATTGAGTTGGAAGACGAGCTGGGCATCGAGATTTTTTCGCGCCACGGCAAGCGCCTCAAACGCGTCACCGAGCCCGGCCAGCACGTGCTCAAAAGCATAGACCTGATCTTGCGCGAGGTGGGCAACCTCAAACGCATCGGCGACCAGTACAGCAAAGAGGACAGCGGCACCCTGTCGATTGCCACCACCCACACCCAAGCGCGCTATGTGCTGCCCGAAAAAGTGGCCAGCCTGCGCAGCGCCTTTCCCAAAGTCAACATCAGCCTGCACCAGGGGGCGCCCGACCAGGTGGCCCGCATGCTGATTGACGAGGTGGCCGAGATCGGCATTGCGACCGAGTCCCTGGCCGCCTACCCCGAATTGGTCACCCTGCCCTGCTACCAGTGGCAGCATGTGCTGGTCATGCCGATTGACCACCCGCTGGCCCACAAAGTCAAAATCACTTTAGAGGACGTGGCCAAAGAACCACTCATCACCTACCACCCCTCATTCACCGGGCGCGCCAAGATCGACCAGGCCTTTGCGGCCCAAAAGCTGAACCCACGCATTGCGCTCGAGGCCATTGACTCGGACGTCATCACCACCTATGTGCGATTGGGCCTGGGCATCGGCATTGCCGCGGAGATGGCGGTGCGCGACATCGTCGAACTTGGCGCCAAGAGTGGTCTGGTGGTGCGGCCTGTGGGCCAGCTGTTTGGCCAAAACACCACGCGCGTCGCTTTCAAACGCAGCGCCTACTTGCGCAATTTTGTATACACCTTTGCCGAACTGCTGAGCAGTCGCCTGACCCGCGACGTGGTGGACCGCGCCATGACCGGGCACGTCAACGACACCGACCTGTAAACCATGACTGCATTTGCCACCCCGCCCTTGCAAAGCCGTCTGCCTTCGGTAGGCACCACGATTTTCAGCACCATGTCCGCGCTGGCGGCCCAGCACCAAGCGGTCAACCTGGGTCAGGGCTTTCCCGATTTCGCCTGCGACCCCTCGCTGATTGCGCAGGTGACCCGTGCCATGCAGGCTGGCCACAACCAGTACCCGCCCATGGCCGGTGTGCCGGCCTTGCGCGAAGCAGTCAGCCAAAAAATCGAGCGCCTGTACGGTCGTCACTACAGCCCCGCGGACGAGATCACCATCACTGCCGGTGCCACCCAGGCCATCTTGACCACCGTGCTGGCCTTGGTGCACCCTGGGGACGAAGTCATCGTGCTGGAGCCCTGCTACGACAGCTACGGGCCCAATATTGAGCTGGCCGGTGGCGTGGTGGTTCGCGTGCCCCTCACGCCCCACACCTTCCGCCCCGACTTTGCCAAGATTGGCGCCGCGCTGAGCGCCCAGACCCGCGCCATCATCATCAACACACCGCACAACCCCAGCGGCACCGTGTGGAGCGTCGACGACATGCTGGCCCTGCAAGCCCTGCTGGCGCCCACGGGCGTGTTTGTGGTGAGCGACGAGGTCTACGAGCACATGGTGTTTGACGGCGCGCGACACGAAAGCGCCGCCCGCTACCCCGGCTTGGCGGCACGCAGCGTGATCGTCTCCAGCTTTGGCAAGACCTACCACGTCACCGGCTGGAAGGTCGGTTTTGTCGCCGCGCCTGCGGCACTCACTGCCGAGTTTCGCAAAGTGCACCAGTTCAATGTGTTCACTGTCAACACGCCGGTGCAGCACGCCTTGGCCGCCTACATGGCAGACCCTGCACCCTACGCGGGACTGCCCGCTTTCTACCAGCGCAAACGGGACTTGTTCCGCCAAGGACTGGCCACCACGCCCTTCAAGCTGCTGCCCAGCGAAGGCACGTTTTTTCAGTGCGTGGACATCTCTGGCGTGTCCGATCTGAGCGAAGGGGATTTCTGTCGCTGGCTAACCACGGAGATCGGCGTGGCCGCCATTCCCATGTCTGCTTTTTACGCGGATGGCTTTGACCAGCGCGTGGTGCGTTTTTGCTTTGCCAAAGAAGAAGCCACGCTGCACGCCGCGCTGGAGCGGCTGCAAAAGCTCTAGCCGCACACCCGTTTCATTTCCTTCTTATTTGCCCGCAAGGACCGCCATGACGCTCACCGTAACCCAACACACCGCCCACTTTGCCACCGCACCGCAAATCAGCCCGCAGGACATGGCGGCGATTGCAGCGCATGGTTTTCGCACCGTCATCAACAACCGCCCCGACCTCGAAGGTGGCGCAGAGCAACCGACGTCAGAGGCCATGGCACAGGCGGCAAAGGAAGCCGGTTTGGCCTACCACTACCTGCCGGTCATCAGCGGCCAGATCACGCCCGAGCAAGTGGCGCAATTTGCTGCGACGCTAGCGGCCGCGCAAGGCCCGGTGCTGGCGTTTTGCCGCAGCGGTGCGCGCTCGACCAACCTGTGGCACATGGGCCAGTAATCTCAGCCAAGACGCCGTCGTGGTGGCCGCTCAGGTGGCCAGCTGTGTCCAGGCCTTGTCAAGGCGCTTGACGCTCACGGGCTGGGGCGTGCGCAGCTCCTGTGCAAAAAAGCTCACGCGCAGTTCTTCCAAGAGCCAGCGAAATTCCGCCATGCGCTCGTCCACCGCGCCTTTGCGCTCGGCCACCAGGCGCCAATAGCGCTGCTCCAGCGGCCGCAGCTCGGCCATGCGGGCGGCGTCACGCGCAGGGTCGGCGCGGTACTTGTCCAGTCGCAGGGTAATGGCCTTGCAATACCGCGCCAGGTGCTGCAAGCGATCCCAGGGGGTGGTGAGCAAAAACGTTTTGCCGACCATGCGCTGCAATTGCTGCTGCGCATCGGCGCAAGCGTCCGGCGCGTTTTTGGTGTCTTTGATCTTGCGCGCCGCTGCCGCAAACTCGGTCAGTATCACACCCGCCAAACGCGCCACTTCGTTGGCAATCAAAGTGAGCCGGCCACGGCCTTCTTCCAAGCGGCGCTTGAACGCGAACTCGTCGGTGGGCAGCGGGTCCAGCAAAAAGGCGCGCTCCAGCGCCAGCGCAATGATGTGGCCGCGCAGCTCTTCCAAAGTGCCCCCCAGCTGCGTCGCGCCCTCGCCCCGGCCGACTTGCAAATACGACACGCCCATTTTTTGCAGGTCTGGAATGTTTTTTTCCAGATACTTCAGCGCGTCCTTGATCTGCAAGGCAAACAGGCGGCGCAGACCAGCGCGGTGCTTGGCAGCGGCGGCTTCGGGCTCGTCAAATACCTCCAGCATTACGGCATCGCCCGCGTCAATCAGCGCCGGGAAACCAATCAAGGTCTGCGCGCCTTTGCGTATTTCCAAGAGCTCGGGCAATTCACCAAAGGTCCAGGCGGTAAAACGCTGGTCTGCCGCTTTGGCGGCACTCGCAGCGGCGGGTGCCTTGGACGTCGCCGGCGCAGACCGGGTGGCAGATTTTTCAGTGGCCGTGTTTGCAGCTCCCGATGCAACGGGCGGCACGGGTGCCGCACCCTGCCCCAGCTTCAACGACGCCAGCGCTTGAAACGCCCCACGCGCCTGCTTGCCCCACTCGGCTTTCAAGGCGCCCAAGTTGCGGCTTTGGCCCAGTTGGCGGCCGTGCTCGTCTACCACCTTGAAGTTCATAAAGTAGTGCGGGCTGAGCATGTCGGTTTTGATGTCCGCCCGCACGATGTCCAGCGAGGTCGCTTCACGCACCAGCTTCAATACCGCATCCACCAAGCTGCCCGCGCCAAAACGCTCGTCGCTCAGGGAGGCGGCCATGCGCGCAGCGGTTTCGGGCAATGGCACCAAGCGCGAGCGGGGCCGCTGGTGCAGGGTTTTGAGCAGGGCCTGAATCTTTTCTTTCAGCATGCCGGGCACCAACCATTCGCCGCGCTCCTCGCTCACTTGGTTGAGCACAAACAGCGGTACGGTCACGGTCACGCCGTCCAAGGCGTCGCCGGGCGCGTGCAGGTAGCCGGCCTGGCAATCCACGCCGCCCATGCGCAGGGTTTTGGGAAACATGGCGGTGGTAATGCCTGCGGCCTCGTGGCGCATCAGCTCCTCGCGGGTGAGCAGCAACAGTTGGGGCTGCTTTTTCACCTCTTCGCGGTACCAGCGTTCGCAGCTGAAGCCGCTGCACACATCGGCCGGGAGCTGCTGGTCATAGAAGGCGTAGATCAGTTCCTCGTCCACCAGCACGTCCTGGCGGCGGGCTTTGTGCTCCAGCTCTTCCACCTGTTTGATGAGCTTGCGGTTGGCTGCCAAGAATGGCAGCGGACTCTCCCACTGCCCGGCCACCAGCGCCTCACGGATAAACACCTCGCGCGCACCGGCCAAGTCCACCCGGCCGTAGTTGACCCGCCGCCCGCTGTAAACCACGATGCCATACAGCGTGGCGCGCTCCAGTGCTACCACCTCGGCTGCTTTTTTCTCCCAGTGCGGGTCGAGCAACTGTTTCTTGAGCAAATGCCCGCCCAATTGTTCCAGCCACTGCGGGTCGATGTTGGCAATGCCGCGGCCAAACAGGCGCGTGGTCTCTACCAGCTCCGAGGCCACAATCCAACGCCCCGGCTTCTTTGCCAGATGCGCGCCCGGATGCGCAAAAAACTTGATGCCCCGCGCCCCCAGGTATTCACCCTGCTGGCCTTCGTTCTCAATCTTGCAGCCCACATTGCCCAGCAGCCCGGCCAGCATGGACAAATGCAATTGCTCGTAGGAAGCAGGCGCGGTGTTCAGCCGCCACTTGTGCTCGGCCACCACGGTGTGCAGTTGGCTGTGAATGTCTTTCCACTCGCGCAGACG